>JAHRHW010000208.1 GCA_019100305.1 Candidatus Thiodiazotropha taylori
TGAAACCGTATCAGTTAGAATTCGTGTAGAGGGTCATCTGTTCTACGCCTCGATTGATCAACTCAGCCAGATACTTAAAAAACACCGCCATGAGAATCTCATCCTTGACCTGAGTGTTGTCACATACCTTGATCTATCGGCTACCGAAGCAATCGGCAAAGAACTGGCCAAGCGGGATAAGGAGAGCACCTTCTTTGCAGTCAAATTGAGCTCAGAGAGACTTCAGAACCAGTTTGAAATAAAAATGGCTGGACAACCGGTTCAGTTTATTCCAAACAATCAAGTCTAATATCTGTCAGTAGCATTTGTATATGGTGCAGTTAAGACCACTCATCCTTCAAACAGAGATATTTACACATTCCATTGTTTTTTATTCACAAAAACTGGGATCAAGTAAACTGACATACCCATTAGTAAATGGTCTATGTAGTTATTGACATTGATTATAGCTTCAGATGCAACAGTTACCGACTGAAGTAACACTATTACTATACAATTTTATTGCATAACAGATGTCACTGCCGGTTTAGATCTGTGTTTCAGTCAGGATCTGGGCTCAATTGTTCCGATCAGAATAATAATTTGAGAGTGACAAGCTGCCCAGATCATCTGCATACCAGCCCCTCTGATCAGGCGCGCAACATGCGTTACCACCTTTTCGAGCATGTGAATAATTACCTTCCGTAACCCAGAATCCTAATCTAAAGTATGGATAATGGTATTAAACACGGCTCAATTGAGGGGGGTCAAGCGTGTTTTGGATCCGCATTTGCTCCCTTCTTAATAATTTCCATACAACTTACAATGTCTAATATAAGAGTAATCTACTTCCTAACAGTTTTATTTATCCCCGGTTTTCTGGTTGGGTGCAATGACTCCGATTCTGAGGATGTTGAATCTACCACGAGCATATCGGGCAAATTGATTACCAATGCTGAGTCAGATGAGTCATCCACCGCCTGTCCCAGCATGGCTGTTAAGATTTTGGTTTTACGTCAAGGCGAGACAGTTTCACAAGCCGACATTACGCAGGAGTGTGATTTTGCGGTTGATGTTCCTGCGGAGACACCCGTCTCACTCAAATTTGTTGATTCGTCTGGTGATGATGTTGCCGTACTGATCTATGACAACCCTCGAATCGGCCAAGGCGGAACTCTGGAGGAGTTCATCGACCGATTCCAACTGCCGCAGGGCACAAATGAGGATATCGGTAATGTTCTTCTGTTACCGGACCAGGTAATAGCACTTCTACAACACAATCCATTACGTTATCAGGACAGTGACGGTGATGGTGTCGTTGATGCCACGGATGCTGATTTCAATCTAACCGCTTTGCTCTCCAACCAGGATGTTGATAACGACAGCATCGATAATGAAAACGATAACTGCCCATATGAATCAAACCCAAACCAGGAAGATACAAATCAGGATGGTACGGGGGATGCGTGTTCCATTCCATCTGGTCAGCCACTCTATGGCCAGTTGACTCTGAGCCTGGTTAAAAAACTGGCCACAGCGGAAGAGGTTCAAGCGATCATGGATGACCCTGCCCTTCTCGATTCGACGCTGTTGGATGTGTCAGAGGATGATCCCAATACGATTGTATTTGGCCCCATCCCTCAAAAAGGCAACTGGATTGTCACGCAGGGCCAGAAGGTTATGGTTGACCCTGACGGTTACTTTACCTTAGAGCCAATCGCAGACCCGGGCTCAGGTATTGCGATAGTGGTTAGAGAAGTAACAGATGATAAGCCATTATTTACCTTTCCTCTGCATAAGTTGAGCACCGATGCATCGAACCCGGCCGTTATCGACATCAAGGGTACATTCCCAAGGCCATGTGGTATGGATGGGGGTGCCTGTCATAACCCCGCCATTGCTGAGAAAGGCGGTGCAGTACATCATATCAACCATGGCTATATCCATTTACCACCGATACGTCCATTCGAAGAACAAGGCGATGAGGGTGTCGAAGGAAATTGCAAAGAGGATTACAACAGGTATCCCTGCTGCTTGGACTACGATGGTCCTTTGGCAGGTCCTGACGCTGAACCTCAAACCGATTCAGTGACCGAAGTCCAAGTCTATTTGGGCTCCACCTGCCATGAATCGGTACTACACAACTGCTGCACAAATGAGCGTGGAGACTTTGCCTATCGTGCAGTCGAGATCTTACGAATATTTTCCGACAGTATCGATGAGTTGTATGAGCCAATCGGATGTCATGATAATCATAAAAAGAGGAACTGCCAATGGATTGACTATGACACCGAACAACGAGGCCTTTATCTGTCTGAAACTACACCAAGCATCATTCAACGTTCCGCACGATACCAAGAGAATACCCGCCCACAAACAGGTTCGTTATATGTTGAAAATATCGTTGTAGCCTGCGGTGAAGAGAAAACACTCTATATGTACAACAACACCTGTAGAAACGAATCGGTGATCCACTTTGAACGGAATATCGGCGGTTCAGCAAAACTCAATGGGGACGGTGTTGAGAATGAGCGTGAAATTCCTGCCAACGAGCGTGCCAATCCATTGGTTGTAAAACATTATAAAGATGGCGTAGACAATTTTATATTCCAACGATCCATAACCTACACAGCACCATCGGAGGCAGGCACTGCCGATGCCATTTCAGTGCAGGCTGGCGGTATTCATCGACGCGTCAATATCGAAGTTGTATGTGATAACACAGTGATTGAAGAACCGCCGCCCGAAGAGGAACAGGAAGAGGAAGTCACAGAACCACCACCACCCACAACAAACCCGGAAATTGACGTAGTTGAACAGACTGCTTTCCTGTTCGATCACTTCATCGGCAGGTCACCCTGCCCTCAGGAGATTGGTCAGCTCAATATCGGCAACAGTGGCGATGGCACTTTGCGCTGGAGGATTGAGCATAATATTCCATGGTTGGATGTGGTACCTGCAAGTGGTATAGCGCCATCCACTGTATCACTTAGATTCAATTGCAATGTGAGCGGTCCTGGCAATCTCAGTGGAAACTTTTCGATCGTATCGGACAACGCGATAAACAGTCCATTGTCAATTCCTGTGGGCGGGACGGTCCACTGATAAAAAAAACCAGAAGAGCAAGCTGAACATTGCCATTGGCTACCTGCATGAATAACAAACAACCTGGTTTCCCTAACCTGTGATTAAAAGCTATGGGAAAAGATCTTAAAGTGGCATTTATGCGGATTGATGATTCATCTGCCGCCTGGAAACACCAACGAAAAACAGCTAATTTTCCGGATACAACTAAAAAGAAAAAGGCCCAAAACACCACTATGGATAGCGTATTTTAGGCCTTTTCGATTGTTGGTAGCGGGGGCTGGATTTGAACCAACGACCTTCGGGTTATGAGCCCGACGAGCTACCAGACTGCTCCACCCCGCATCAAGGTGGGGAATACTACCTGTGATGGACCTGGATGACAAGCCCTTTATAAAAAAATTTTAAAAGAATTGAAACATTAGATTAGACAGCCCGGAGAGGCTGAAAATTCAACACTTTTACAGGCTGAACATATAGAAAAAAATGCCTAAAACTGATCTCTTTGTAAGGGTTTTGCAAGGTGATCCGGGATGAATCGGCCGATCCACCCTCGAATCATCCGGCCTGACGCCGGGGTCAGCTGCCTATCGCGGCGGCGCAGAGAGACAGCAGTCCTGCGGGGAAAAGCCCCAGCACCAGCATGGAGAGACCGTTGATGGAGAGCATCACCTGAGTGTCCACCCCGATTGAGAGCGGTGTTTCATCTTCCGGCTGATCGAAATAGATCAACTTGACCACACGGATGTAGTAGAAGGCACCGATGATCGAAAAGGCCACACCAACCAGGGCCAACCAGGTCAGGTCTACAGAAACGACCGCATCGAGCACGAACAGTTTGGCGAAAAAGCCCACTGTAGGAGGTACGCCGGCCATGGAGAACATCAGCAGCAGCATCATTCCGGCAAACCAGGGATTGCGCTGATTCAGGCCCTTCATATCATCCAGATTCTCAGCCTCGAAGCCTTTCCGACTGAGGGCAATGATGATACCGAAGGCACCTGCCGACATCAGGGCGTAGACCAGGGTATAGAACATGGCTGCGGTATAGCCCTCTTTGGTCCCCGCAAGGATGCCCAACATGATGAAACCCACGTGGGATATGGTTGAGTAGGCCAGCATCCGTTTGATGTTGGTCTGTGCGATGGCAATCAGATTGCCCACACCCATGGAGAGCACCGCCAGGATAATCAGCATCCCCTGCCAGCCCTGCCAGCCACCATTCAGTTCAGCCAGCCCATCCACCAGCAGGCGCATGGCCAGAGCGAAGGCGGCAATTTTCGGGGCACTGGCAAGAAACGCGACTACAGCGGTCGGCGCACCGTGGTAGACATCGGGCACCCACATATGAAAAGGTACAGCACCCAGCTTGAAGGCCAGACCGATCACCAGAAACACAATACCGAAGATCATTACGATCTGGTTCATGTCCCCTTTGCTCACAACCTGTGCCAATTCATCGAACTGCAGTGTGCCGGTGGTGCCGTAGATCATGGAGATGCCGTAGAGCAGCATACCTGAGGCCAGGGCACCCAGCACAAAGTACTTCATACCCGCCTCAGCACCCTGGGGTGAGTCACGATTGAAGGCGACCAGTGCATACAGACAGAGGGCCAGCAGTTCCAAGCCAAGATAGATGGTGAGAAAACTGTTGGCTGAGATCATCACCGTCATACCCAGAACCGCAAACAGGCCGAGGGTGTAGAACTCTCCTTTGAACAGATCCCGTTGGATCAGATAATCCTTTGCATAGAGAAAGGAGATAAAGGTAACCAGCAGCACACCGACCTTCAGCAGGTCACTCATGGGATCCCGAATGTAGCTGCCATCGAAAAGAATCTGAGTCTCGGAACTGGCCACAGCCAAGGTTACCGCCACGGTGACCAGCAGACCCACCTGGGTGATGACATAGCTGGCGATTCGTTGCTCTTCACGGATGAAAAGATCGACCAACAGGACCAAACAGGCCAGGGTCAGCAAGGAAATTTCCGGTAAGACCGGGATCAGTTGTGTTGCATCGAATTGCATAATTTCGCTACCGAGTCAGGCTCCGTCAGTTTATAACTTGGACACAGCTATATGCTGCAGCAGGTTGTTGACAGAGGCGTCCATCACTTCAACCAGGGGTGCGGGCCACAGGCCCAGCAACAGCACCGCTGCTGCCAGAGTGCCCAGGACAATGAATTCACGTCGGTTCATATCCTCGAGTGAGGCCACGCCTTCGGAAGTGACATCACCGAAGACCACCCGCTTGACCATCCATAGGGTATAGGCGGCGCCGATAATCAGGGTGGTTGCCGCCAGGAATGCGTACCAGAAATCAGCCTGGAAACTGGCCAGGATGACCATGAACTCACCAACGAAACCGGAGGTACCGGGCAGTCCCGCATTGGCCATGGCAAAAAAGACCATGAAAGCGGCGAATACCGGCATGGTGTTCACCACCCCGCCGTAATCTTTGATCTCACGACTGTGCAGACGATCGTAGAGCACACCGACGCAGAGGAACATGGCGGCTGAGATGAAGCCATGGGATACCATCTGTACCATGCCTCCCTCGATACCGAGTACCGCACCACCGGTGTTCTCACTGTTCTGACTGATGATAAAGACGATGAAGAAGCCAAGGGTAACAAAACCCATATGGGCGATCGACGAGTAGGCAATGAGTTTTTTCATATCCTGCTGGATCAGTGCCACAAAACCGATATAGACCACAGCGATCAGTGACATGCCGATGATCAGCCAGTCCAGGGTATGGCTCGCATCCGGGGTGATCGGCAGGCTGAAACGGAGAAAACCGTAGCCACCGATCTTGAGCATGATCGCGGCCAGGATCACCGATCCACCGGTGGGCGCCTCCACGTGTGCGTCAGGCAGCCAGGTATGCACCGGCCACATGGGCACTTTCACCGCAAACGCGAGCAGGAAGGCGATGAAGATCAGGATCTGTTCGGTGAGTCCCAGCTTGAGGGTATGGAAACCGAGGATATCGAAACTGCCGGACTGGAAGTACATGTAGATCAGGGCGACCAGCATGAACACCGAACCGAAAAAGGTATAGAGGAAGAACTTGATGGTGGCGTAGACCCGGTTCGGTCCACCCCAAACCCCGATGATCAGGAACATGGGTATCAGCATCGCTTCCCAGAAGACGTAGAAGAGCATCGCGTCCAGCGCAGAGAAGACACCGACCATCACCCCTTCCATGATCAGAAAGGCGGCCATGTATTGGGAGGGGCGATACTGGATCACTTCCCAACCGGCGATAACCACCAGCGGAGTGATAAAAGTGGTGAGGATGATCAGTGGCATGGAGATGCCATCCACACCCATGTAGTACTCGATATCAAAACCGGGGACCCAGGGTACCCGCTCGACAAACTGCATATCCGCCGTGGCGCTGTCGAATGCGAACCAGAGAGGCAGGCTGACAATAAAGGTCAGAATGGCGATGGTCAGGGCGGTCCACTTGGTGGCATTCGCTTCCCGGTCGCCACTGGCAAGTACCATGAAGCCGCCCACGATGGGCAGCCAGACCGTAAGACTTAGGATGGGCCAATCGGCAATCATGCTCAACGTCCTTTATAGATATACAAACCAGGTCAGCAACAGCAGCAGACCCAGGATCATGGCAATAGCGTAGTGATAGAGGTAACCGGTCTGGACATGGCGTACGATCGAAGCCAGCCAACCTACGGTATGGGCTGAGCCGTTCACCGCCAATCCGTCGATCAGGCCCCGGTCACCGACCAGCCAGAGGAATTTGCCAATACCCCGGCTGCCTGCAGCAAACACGGCTTGGTAGACCTCATCGAACCAGTATTTCTTATCCAGCACCGTATGCAGCGGCGCCAGGGTGTTTTTGATCCTCTCCGCCAGGGCGGGATTGATCATATAGAGATAGAAGGCCAGAGCCAGTCCGCCCATCGCCAGATAGAAGGCGACGCTTGCAAAGGTGTGTCCCAGCATGCCATCGCCACTGTGGACCATCGCCTGGACAGCCGCCAGGGTATCGTGCTCGGGCAGTACATAGAGGGCATCTTTAAACCAGTCGCCGAACAGCATCGCGTCGATCGTCAGGTAACCAAGAATCACCGAGGGGATGGCCAGCAGGATCAACGGCACGGTCACCACCTTGGGTGATTCGTGGAGATGATCCTTGGCATGTTCATCACGCGGGCCTTCACCGTGGAACACCAGGAAGAACATACGGAAACTGTAGAGGGCGGTGACAAACACACCCGCCAGCACCAGCCAATAGGCATAGCCGGAACCGGCAATGGTCGAGTGGTGCACGGCCTCGATAATCGCATCCTTGGAGAAGAAACCGGAGAAGCCGGGGAAACCGATCAGCGCCAGGGAGCCGAGCAACGAGGTCCAGTAGGTGATCGGCATGTATTTCCGCACCCCGCCCATGTTGCGGATATCCTGATCATGGTGCATGCCGATGATGACCGAACCGGCGGCAAGGAACAGCAGCGCCTTGAAGAAGGCGTGGGTCATCAGGTGGAAGATGCCGGCCGCATAGGCAGAGGCGCCCAAAGCCACCATCATGTAACCCAGCTGAGACAGTGTCGAGTAGGCCACCACCCGTTTGATATCGTTCTGCACGATACCGATCAGACCGGTGAAGAAAGCGGTTGTGGCACCGATCACCAGGATGAAGCTGAGGGCTGTCTCGGAGAGCTCATACAAAGG
>JAHRHW010000021.1 GCA_019100305.1 Candidatus Thiodiazotropha taylori
TGGAGTTTCTGGGTGGCTTCGAAACCCCGGAAGGGGAGTGGCTGGATCCTCTGCTGCTGGTGGATGACCGGCAAGCTCAGCAAGAAGACGTGGTACAGGAAAATGATTAGGTGCTGGTTAACGATAGGCCTGCTGCTTATGGTATCTCCATTGATGGCGGAGGATCTCTCCTGGGCTGGGATGAGCGATAGCCAGCAGAAGCTGCTGGCGCCACTGGCCGAACAGTGGGAGAGTCTGCCGGAATCCCGACGGCAGCGACTTCTCAAGGGGGCGGACCGTTGGTCACAGATGACGCCGAAGCAGCGGGATCGGGCGAAATCTCGCCTTGAGACCTGGCGCGATCTGAGTGCGGATCAAAAGCAACTGGTGCGGGAGCGGTTTCGGGAGTTTGTCGCGCTGGAGCCGCAACAGCGGCAGCTGTTGCTAGATCGCTATCAGCGCTTTCAGAACCTCTCGGTGGATGAGCGCAATGCGCTGCGCAAACGCTGGCAGAGCATGTCGCCTCAACAGCGGCAACGGGCACTCAAACGCTCGAAATTACTGCGACGACTGACACCGCAACAGAGACAACGGCTATTGAAGAAGTTGAAACAGTAGCCATGGATCGTTATATCGCATCAGCCCTGCTGATCTGCTGTCTCATTGCGAACGCACAGGGGGCACCGCTTGAATGGGCGTGGCTGGATGAGATCGGGCCACCGCCCCAATCCAGTCTGGGTGTGAATCTCGGCCTAGATGATTCGGATGGCTGGAACCGCCAACTGGATCTCAGTCTGGCGGGGCCACTCTTCTCCCGGTTTGATTTCTCCTACGGAAAAAGTCATGTGGAATCGGATCAGGCGCAACTTGAGACCGACTACTACGCACTTGGCTTTACAACCGATCCTCTGGCAGAGGTCGCGATCTCGGCTGGCTTTGAGGAGTGGGGCGATGAGGATGCACTTACAATCGAAACCCTGTGGCTCGGTTTCACCTTCAACCTCGGCGGCCTGTCGGTTACCTTAGTGCCTCAGCAACGAGATATTCGCTTGCAGGTCAGCGACTGGTATCGACGTCGTGCCGACCATGTGGATCTGGAGAGCCGGGATATCGGTCTCATGCTGAGCTATTTTACAGCTGACGGCTGGGTCTTCAGTGGCAGCTATTTCAACTACGACTACTCGGAGAACGTCAGCCGTCTCGATGAGAACCATCGGGTCATCTATATCTTTCCCCTCGATACCCTGGATCTGGCCAGTGGTCTGGATGACTACCGCTACTCGATCGGTATCGGCAAACTGCTTAGCGAGATCAGTGTCGACCTGGACTGGAGTCGCAGTCTTTCTGCCGTGGATGGCAATTTTGCCAGTGTCACCAGTCTCTCATTCGATATCCCCCTCAACGATCAATTCAGTTTGAATGTCATGGGTGGCGTACAGGATGTGGATTACGCCGAGGATAAGATCCTTTTTTCCAATCTTGGGCTGACCCTCTTCTGGTAAATCCACACCCACAGCCAATTAGAAAAATTGTCTTAGAACATTTCCTGTCAACCAGTTCGCGTTGATTGCGTTAATCCCTTTAGAGGACGGATCAAATCGTCTGATAAGGACTATTCAATCAATAACGAGGAAATGGTGATGAAAGGTTTTTTAGACAACTGGTTTATGCCTGGCTTGCTCAGTCTGATGTTTCTGCTGACAGGATGCGGTGGAGGCGGCAGTTCCGATTCCACCGGGGAGAGCGGAACCGAAGAGAGCGGAAGATTGGTGATCGGTGTGACCGACGCCCCCGGGGACTTCAGCAGCTATACCGTGGATGTGGTCTCACTCACCCTGACCAAACAGAACGGTGCGGTGGTGGATACTCTGCCACTCAATACCCGTATCGATTTTGCTCAGTACACGGATATGACCGAGTTCGTCACAGCTGCGACGGTACCCTCAGGACGCTATGTAAAGGCCGATATGGTGGTGGATTACAGCAATGCGGAAATCTGGGTGGAAGGAGAGAGTGGCGAATTGCTGAAAGTGCCACCGGCTAACATTCTCAATGAGGCCGGTGAGACGCTGAGCCAGCTTGAGCTATCGGTACATATCGAAGGCAGGCAGTCATTAAGGATCGCACCGGGTATACCGGCCCATCTCACCCTCGATTTCGATCTCAATACCTCGAATCATGTGGATCTCAGCGGAGCGGAGCCGCTATTGACCGTACAGCCGATCCTGCTGGCGGATGTGGAGCTCGATCATCCCAAGCCTCATCGTCTGCGTGGGCCTCTACTGAATGTGGATGGTGAGAACAGTGAGTTCGAGATCAGCATCCGCCCATTCCGCCACCGTTTCAACCGGCAGAACCGTTTCGGTGAGTTAACGGTGAGTGTTTCCGATGAGACCTACTATGAGATCGATGGCGAAACCTATCAGGGAGAGAGTGGACTGGCTGCACTGGATGACCTCCCCACATTCACGGCGACCCTGGCGGTCGGTGAGTTGCAGCGTAACAATAACCGGTTCACCTATCAGGCAACGGAGGTCTATGCCGGTTCCAGCGTACCTGGAGGCGAACTCGATGCAGTGAGAGGTAATGTGATCGCCCGTAGCGGTGACCAGTTGACGGTCAGAGGGGTGACGCTGATGCGGGCGGATGGCTCGGTGGTGTTTCGGGATACCATCGACGTGCAGTTGGATGGGGAGACCGTCGTCAAGAAGCAGTTGTCGACCGAGGAGCATGATAGCGGTGAGATTTCCGTCGGTCAGCGTGTACTGGTGTTCGGCAACCTGGATGCAGCCGAGTCGAGCCTGGCTGCGGATCATCTGAGGATGCTGGTGACGGTTCTCAGCAGCACCCGGGTCGATGATGAGAGCGCTCTGGTGGTTGACCTGCAGAAGATTGATGGCCGGCCGGTTTCGCTTTTCGATTTCAGCGGTACCGGCAGTAGCTCGGCGACCGATGCCGATCCAGAAAACTACGAAGTGGATCATGGTGCGCTGGATATCTCACAGATCAATGCGGGTGTGCCATTGCGGGTGATTGGCTTTGTTACCCCATTCGCCACAGCGCCGGTTGATTTCACGGCTCAAAGCCTGGTTGACCTGACCGAGGTTGCGGCAGTGTTGACCCTGGGTTTTGGCAGCGGCAGTGCGAATGCGTTCAGTGCCATCTCGGCAGAGGGTCTGACCCTCGATCTGACCGATACAGAGCTGTTTCATCATCTGGGTCGGGCCGGTATTGTAATCGACCTGACTGAACTGGCTGTGGAACCGGTGATCGTACCCCATGACGATGGAGAGGGCAGTTTCTGGATCGAGGAGGGGGATACCCTGCAGTTGCATACCGATTTTACCAACTTTGCCGAAGATCTGAGCTCAAGAGTCGAGTCGGGCAGTCTGGTAAAAGGGGTGCTTGCCAGTGGTGACTATGTGGATCAGAGCGGCGTGGTCACCAGTAGGATGATTGTCGTCAAACTGCTCTGAGTTTCGATCAAATCCTTGATGCCCTCTCCCTCAGGGGAGGGCTCATGGTAAGTATCAAAACGGTCCTATACCAATTCGTCGAGGTAGATGGCCATTTCCAATGCGTGCCTTTCGCTGTTCGGATCGATGATCGCTTCGATACGCTCGATTCGGTCGAGGTAGGTGGCTGGCAACTGATGTTCTCTAGCGCCTCTCAACACATGGTGTTTATACCAACTGTAAGGTTTCGATAGAGAATCGATGTGGGTGGCGTAGTAGGTAAAAGCAGTCAGGCTGTCAGCAGATCCAGTCAACAAGGTAACCTGTTTCTCCTCATAGCCGTTCCCCAGCCCTTCGTGCCAATCAAGCTTCGTTTTTTCAGTTTGAGCGATTTCAAATACGACACCGATGACCCGATGTTGCGGATTATGGGTCTCCAGTGCATCGCATTTGGCAGAACCGTCCCGGCTTCTCTTATGAAAGCAGAGTTGGTGCGCCTCAAGCGTGGCGGTAAATCTGAATTGTGCCGAAGGCACTCGCTCCCTGAGGCGCCTGGATGACATATTCGAACCATAGGCGAAATAGAGCATTGGATCTTTCACGTAATTTGACCTTTACGCTTCATAGGTTAGCAGATCCAGCTCCGCTGCCTCCTGGCGAAGCGGAATCAACGCTTGATACTGCGGGGAGGTGTACCAGTCGTTGAGGGCCTGCATATCGGGAAACTCGATGACAACCGTGTCACTATGCTGGTGACTTCCGGATAGAACAGCTGACAAACTGCCCCGGAAGACCAGGGAGCCCTGCCAGGGCTCAAGAGTGGCGGGTACCTTGCTGCGATACTCCTGCCACTTATCGCTCTTTTTTACCGTGATATGTCCAATTAGGTAAGCCTTTGCCATAGGTATCTCCTTGTCGCCTGGTTCGGTTTTGTTGCTGGTTGTTTTGCAGTGGGCGGTAGCCGTGGTTCCCGTGAATCTTGCAACAACCCCCGTTTTCTTGAGAGATTATCTGATTAACAGGCAAGTTGTAAGCCATCACGATATACTGGATTGTTGTGAATACAGGCTCTGGCATACCAGGATTTGTGACATGAAGAGAGATTGCCAAGCAGAATATAAAGGTTACAAAAAGCACCAATTATCAGCGTACCATTCTGATGGAAAGATTAGCTCCCCTCTCCCCTTGTGGGAGAGGGGCTGGGGGAGAGGGGGAGATAGTGGCACCTCAGTATTAATAAGAAATCAACATGATAAAAATGAAGAATCGATGTTTTTTTCTTTTTAGCCAAGTGAAACGCTTCGCGTCCACCCTCTCCCCAACCCCTCTCCCATCAAGGGAGAGGGGCTCTGGTGCCTCTCCTTAACTGACTTTCGAGTTAACAGGTCAACGGTGAGCGTGGAATCATCTTCCTATGTCGAAACTGGTTTCCTGACAACAAATTGGATCGAGTGATTTTTATGAGTGATCAATCTGCAGCAACTGTCTCAAATCGACTGCGTCTGTTGGGTTTCTCCCTGACCGTGTTCCTCTCATCAGCCGCACTGCTGGTGCTTGAGATCCTCGCCGGTCGGTTGCTGGCACCCCATATCGGAGTGTCCCTCTATACCTGGACGTCGATCATCGGAGTGATCCTGGCAGGCTTGTCGCTTGGCAACTGGCTGGGTGGGGTTTGGGCGGACCGGGGTGCCGACGGGCGGGTGGCTGGGGTTGCAATGGCGCTGGCGGGTATCTATGCCATGCTGGCCCTACCACTGATGGATGGACTGGGTGGCTTGCTGGCGGCGCAACAGGTCGGTCTGCTTGGATCGAGTTTTGTTTTTGCCTTTACTCTGTTTGCACCGCCCGCCGTGGCGATCGGCATCGTCACGCCCCTGCTGACAACCCGCGCCCTCGATCTGGATCCCCGGGCCGGGCATGTGGTAGGCAGAATGCACGCTCTGGCGGCCATTGGCAGTATCGTCGGTACCTTCGCCACCGGGTATTGGCTGGTTCAGTCGTTCGGTTCCCGGGCCATCCTGTTTGGTACTGGTGTTGGATTGATCCTGCTCGCCGCACCCTTTCTGATGAGAGTGCGATTGCCGGTATTGGTCATTTTGGTATTGGCGACCCTGTTCTCTGCGCTTCTGAGTCTCTCCCAACAGGGGCTTCAGGGCTCCTGCGATCGGGAGAGCCAGTACTTCTGCATCCGTGTGGTGGATCGCAGCAGTGATGCGCCATTTGGCCAGGCTCGCGGCATGGTGCTTGATCATCTGCTCCATGGTATCAACCACGACACCGATCCAAGAATCATCATTGCCCCCTATGTGCATGCCATTGATGAGCTCGTCTATGCACACTTCAATCAACGTTATGATGCAGGTCTTGAGTGGTTCTTTCTTGGGGGAGGTAGCTACACCCATCCCCGTGCGGTTCAGGCGTTGAGTCCGGAATCCTCGGTCACTGTGGCCGAGCTCGATCCGATGGTGACCTTGACCGCCGTGGAGAAACTCTACCTGGAACCGGAAGCGATGCGTATCCTGCACGAAGATGGGCGTCGGGCACTGACGGCGGAGAGCGGTAAGTTCGATGTCATCGTCGGCGATGTGTTTCACGATGTGGCGATCCCCGAACATATGGTCACTCTGGAGTTTGCCGAGATTGTCCGCCAGCGGTTAAGAGCCGACGGTATCTACCTCATGAACATCGTTGATGCCTTTCCCGACCCCAGGCTTGTTCGCGCCATCACGAAAACCCTCAACGAGGTGTTCAACCATGTCGATCTCTGGATGGAGGGTGTACCTGGTGCAGAGCGGGTTACCTTCGTGTTGAGTGCTACCAACAGTGAACGACCAGCGGAGATCGTGCAGGCCCGATTCGGCTTTGAACGAACCTGGTTTCGGGTGACTGAAAAATTGATGACCTTGGGAAAGCCACTGGACCAGTTGCCGCTACTTACCGATGACTATGCGCCGGTGGAGCGATTGATTGCAGGCCTGTTGCTTGGTGAACGTGACTAGGAAAAATATAATTGGCCACGCCGGTCGCTCCTCGTTTCAAATAGATCAAATACAGCCGAACTGGCGAATGTTGTTAATTAATCAGGTTAACTGGCATCAGCCAGGTGACCGTTGGCTTTTGTCACTCCAGAGAATTACCAGGCCTGAGATGACAATAAGGCAACAACCCACAACCACCGGTCTGTTAATTGGTTCATCAAAAAGTAACACACCAAGGGAGACACCAAACAGCAGTCTTGTGTATCTGAATGGAGTCACCGCTGAGACTTCACCGGTGCGCATCGCTTTCATTAACCCTGAGTAGGCAATAACGCCAATCAATACTGTCCCCAGTAGATAGAGGGCTGTTGTGGGGTCAGGAAAGACAAACGGAACTCTCTGCCAGGCAGAAATAACCAAACCGGCAAGCACGATCGATACAAAGCCATAGAAGCCCAGTATTGAAACGCCGAGTGTCGACGGTGCCGCACGGCTGGCAAGATCGCGCCCCGCAAAGCCAAGCATGCCGAGCAGCGCGAATAGGGAGAGAATTGAGAAGCTTTCACTACCTGGACGTACGATCACAACCACGCCGAGCAGACCGATAAATATGGCGATCCATCTCTGCCATCCAACTTTTTCACGAAAAAAGAGTGCGGCACCCAAAACGACAAAGATTGGCGCAGCCTGAAGAATAACCGTGGTGGAGGAAAGTGTGGTGTAAGCCAGCGCCAGCACATAAAACAGCCGACCGATTACTTCGAATAGAATGCGAGTCTGCATGGGGCGGGAGAAGGCTTCTTTTGTCAACAGGTGTTGACCGTTCAAGCTGGCCTTAAGGGCGAATACTAGAGTGCCGCCCAACCCAAAAACAGTGAGTATCTGACCGGCAGGCATTGACTGAGAGACACTCTTGATCAGTGCATCCTCAATGGCAAAGCAGGCCATTGAGATAACCATCCAAAGACTGCCGACCAGGTTGTCACGATGCATTGAAATGGAAGTATCACTTTTTAATAACTGAGTTTTAGCACCGCTTTAACTGAAGCAGTTGCTGGGTACCTGCTATTGATTGGTCGATCTTTAACAGGCACTTTAACTTGCTGCTAGCTGTCAGCGAACTTGAGTGCAATGTGATTGAACTCACCTTCCAGCACTTTGAATGCCTCCACAATGACAGGGTCAAAGTGGCTCCCTGAGGTCTCCAGAATGATTTCGACTGCAGTTTCATGACTGTAGGCTTCTTTGTAGACCCGTTTATTCACCAACGCATCATAGACATCCGCCAGGGCCATCAGTCTACCGGAAATGGGTATCTGCGAACCCTTGAGGCCTTGGGGGTAACCACTACCGTCCCATTTTTCATGGTGTGTAAGCGTAACCTCCTTTGCCATTGATAGAAATTCAGTTGTACCGAAATCACATTCTGCCTTTACCAGGGCATCATAGCCGAGTTGGGAATGGCTGCGCATAATGATCCATTCGTCAGCGGTCAGTTTTCCGGGTTTCATCAGAATTTGGTCGGGTATGCCCACCTTGCCAATATCGTGCAGGGGTGCTGAACGAAACAATCGATCGATCGTCTCTTCAGTAAGATAGTCTTTGTACTCCGAATGGCCTTGCAACTGTTCGCAAAGCAAGCGTATATAGAATTGTGTTCGCTTGATATGATTGCCTGTCTCGTTGTCACGCGTCTCTGCCAGTGAAGCCATACAGCGTATCGCTACGTCCTGAGTACGCCTGATCTCTTCAGTTCGCTCTTTAACGCGTAGCTCCAGCAGGCTGTTCTCGTCACTTAATATACGCTTGCCTCTCGCTAAAGCCAGGTGATTCGCAACCCGGCTCTCTACGATGGGGGGACTGATTGGCTTGGTAATATAGTCGACCGCGCCTAGCGTGAAACCACGTAGTTCATCGTCAACCTCACTCTTTACTGTCAGGAATATGACAGGAATATCACGCGTCAATGGATTCTGCTTGAGTCTCTGACAAACCTCGTAGCCGTCGATGTCCGGCATCAGTATGTCGAGTAAGATCAAGTCAGGGATAAGGTCCTCTTGGGTAGCACGCTGTAGCGCTGTCTCACCATCTTTCGCGACGAACACTTGATAGTTCTGATTCAATATTTCAACCAGCACATCAATATAAAATTTCTCGTCATCGACCAATAGAATACGTGCTTTCTGTTCATTCTGGTTTGTCATCTGTCACCGCCAGCAGTCGTCCTTTAAGAGCTAGTAAAGTCGTTATAGCTTTATCAAAGTCATAATTATCAATATGAGTTTTCAATTCATTAACCGAATCCGTGAAGCTTGAATTCTGGGCCAGAACCAGGGGGGCAAGTTTATCAAGTAATCCTGACGATGTGACATCGCCTTGCTTAAGAGCGGTGTCTATCTGATTAAATAATTGTTGGACGTCATCAGTACCTGCTTCCTCGTTGGTACCATCCCCGATCTGAGTCTTGTCAATCTTGTGTTGGAGTAACTTAATGCTATCAAATACGATACGTGCCCGTTTTTCGAATATCTCTTGTAAGTTTGTGATCTGGAGTTCGTCAGATGGAGCTAGTACAGCATCCAATAGGTTACGTGTTGCCTCCTGCAGGCTATTAGCTCCAATACTACCGGAAACACCCTGTAAGGTATGTAGGAGACGCTTGAGTCTATCCCGTTCGCTTGAGCGGAGCAGCTCCGACACCTGACTTGCACAATCTCGATACCGCTGTTGAAATTCCAGCAGGAGTTTTATATAGAGGTGCTGATTTCCGCCAACCCGTTTAGTCCCCCAAGTCAGATCGATACCTTCTACCGTATCGGGAAGATCGTAACTCGGAACATGACCCGAGACAGACTGTATATCGGATTGGGGGCGATCATCTACGGGGAGCCAAGCCAGCAGTGTGCTTGACGCCTGTCCGGATCGATCGGCTTGGAGAGGTAGTCATCCATGCCGGCAGCCAGGCAGCGCTCCCGGTCGCCCCGCATTGCATGAGCGGTCATCGCAATGATACGTACGAAGGTGTTATTGAGTTCGTTTCGGACTCGACGGGTCGTTTCTAGACCATCGAGACCTGGCATCTGTAGGTCCATGAACACCAGATCAAAATTGACCTCTTTGATTTTCTCAAGTGCCTCTTCACCGCTACTGACGATAACAACCAGCAGGCCGAGCTTTTCCAACAGCTCACGAGCGACTTGCTGATTGATCACATTGTCTTCAACCAGCAGCACCTGACCCTTGAAGCGACGGGGCTTGATGTGGCGCATTTGCGTTTGCTTGGTTTGGCCAAACAGGACTTCACTGATGGTATCAAATAAAGTTGATGGGCTGATTGGTTTTATCAGTAAACTTTCAACACCCAGGCGATCAGTATGCATCAGCAGATCCTGATGGTCATAGGCCGTAATCATAATGATGGGTATTGAATGTGATACGTCGAGTTCTTTGCGGATATGTTCAACCGCCTGCACCCCATCGATCTCTGGCATCCGCCAATCAATGATTAACAAACGGATATCATTAGCTGTTTGTAATGCCGCGTAGGCCTGTTTGGCAGAAGATACCGCCGTTACCGAAAAAGAGAATGATTCAAGTGTCTTTTGTATCACCTCGCGTGTGGTGTCGTTGTCTTCGACAACCAACACCTTCATACCACGCATGAAATCCTTGAATACGAACTCGCCTTCCTTTTGCTTCCTGGCTACCTTCAATGGAATATCAAAACTGAACTCACTACCTTGTCCGGGCAGGCTTTTTACACTGATCTCTCCTCCCATCAGCCTGACAAGATTATTGCTAATACTGAGTCCCAGGCCAGTGCCTCCATGGCGGCGTGTGGTTGATGCATCGGCCTGTACGAAGGCCTCAAACAGACGCGCCACTTTTTCCGGCTCTATACCGATGCCGCTATCTTTTACAGAGAATCTCACTTTGATATCTGAGCCATTCTGCTCTTCCAGATCAACCGATAAGAGAATTTCCCCATCAGTGGTAAATTTAATCGCATTCTGAGCGAGGTTGATGAGTACCTGGCCGATTCTCAATGGATCGCCAATCAGTTTTTGCGGGATTCTCAGGTCCTGCTTAAAGATGAACTCAAGTCCTTTCTGCTCAGCTTTGATTGAGATCAAGCTGGAGAGGTTTTGCAGAATTGAATCCAGTTTGAATTCACTCTGTTCGATCTGTAGCTTGCCCGCTTCAATCTTTGAAAAGTCGAGGATATCATTCAGAATGCCCAGCAGATTGATTGATGAGAGTTTGATCTTGCTGAGGTAGTCAAACTGCTTTTCAGTCAGGTCGGTATCCAACGCCAAGTGAGTCATACCGATGATCGCGTTCATCGGAGTACGGATTTCATGGCTCATGTTCGCCAGAAAGTCACTCTTGAAGCGATTCGCCTGGCGCTGCAGCTTCATCGCCTTTTTGATCTCTTTTTCAACCCGTATTCGCTCAGTTAAATTGACCAGAACCCCGAGATGCATCATCTCACCCTGCAGGCGAATGGGAATGGCTGATAGCAGACCCTCAAGCAGATTGCCTTTCAGGGTCTTTATGCCAATACGCATGTTTCTTACTGCTCTTTTAGTTTGTAACGCAGTCAATACGCGTTCACGATCTGCTGGATCGGCATAAAAACCAGCCATATTCATCCCGACGATTGATGAACCGTCTGCCTCGATCTCCAAAAGTGATTGTTCATTGGATACTCTAATAACACCTTTCATATCGCTGACCACAATCGCTACAGGCACAGCATTTATAATCAGGTTAAGCTGCGCTTCGTTCTGTTTAGCCAGTTGGTGTTTTCTTCGCAGCCGCAACAGCCAGATCACAAACACCAGCACCACAGAAAACGCCGCACCTATAACACGCCAGACAGTTGTGTAGTCCACCGCTACATCGTAACGTATCGACATCCATCTCTGTTTTATTTCATTTTTCTGCTCTTCCGTCATGTTGCGGATGGCTTCATCCAGAACTTCAACCAGAATCGGCCAATCCTTGCGTACTCCGACTGAAAGCTGATACTGATAGGGAGTCGGCGCCCCGACCTTGACATTGGTCAGGCCATTTTTGCGGATTAGGTGACTTCCGACCGTCAGGTTGCCCACATACCCATCGATCTCATTAACAGCAAGTCGCTTCAAACCATCCAATGCATTGGGTACCAATATCAACTCAATGCCCGGATAATCCTGTTTGAGGAACTCTTCAGCGACATAGCCCTTTACCACACCGATCTTACGGCCAACAAAGTCCTCCAGACCATTCACGAAGGGGTACTTTTCGCCGACAAATATGACGAAAGGAAAGTCGAGATAGGGCTGAGTGAAATCGAGAAACTCTCGTCTCTCTGGCGTATCCACCAAGGCCGGCAGCAGGTCCACTTGATGATTCCTTGCTGCATCCAAGACCTCTTGCCAAGTCATATCTTTTTTTACATCGGTTGTTAGATTTAAAGCACTGGAGAAATAGCTGACATAGTCTGAAGAGATGCCTTGGTATACGCCGTTTTCATCAACAAACTCTATCGGATCCCAGGCCGTATCGATACCAACGCGTAGCGTGCCAATTTGGTTCAACCAGGCTCTCTGCTCTGCGGTAAGTTTGAGTAACTTCTTATCGGCTACTTGTGGCTTGGGTATTGATATCCAGTGATTCAGAATCTCCTGGCGCTCTGTGTCAGTGATAGACCGCAATGCCTTGTTCATCGCAGAGACGAGAGGTTTCAAGGAGTCATCGCGGTTAGTCGCGAAACGTTGGTGAGATGATCCGATTCCTGCATCACCACTGAAGTGAAGGTTGACCAGTTGCTGCTCTTGGATTACCCACTGTGCCACCGCCCGGGTACCGATATAGGCATCTGCTTTTTTCCAGGAGACGGCTTGCAGTGCCTCGTGGGTATTGAGTACGGGCAAGAGTTTTATCTCCGGATACAGCTCCTGCAGCTGACGCATGGTGGAAAACCCATCCTCAACGGCAACGACCTTCCCTCTGAGGGATTCGATATCAGACAGATCCTGACGGCTGGAACGCGTGACGATAGCCTTGTGCGTCTGAAAAAAAGGCTCAGTAAAATAGAGGTCCCTCTCACGCTCCTGGTTTTTCACCACCGAGGCCGCCACCGGCAATTCACCCTCGCGCACCTTCTGCAACATCTCTTTGAATGTTGGTCCGGGATGTGTTTTGAATTCAATCCCAAGCCGCTCTGAGATCAGTCTCAAGTAATCGGCGGCGATGCCTCGATGCTCATTGTCGAGCATAAAATCGATAGGCGGCCAGCTGCCATCCACGCCAATATCTACGATGGGATGGGCCGCCAGCCAGCCAGTTTCCTCAGTCGTCAGATCAAGATCAGTAGATCCCCGGGGAGGCTGTGCTGCGTGAAGAGAGGCAAGGCAAACCAACGACATAATCGCCGTACACGTGGTAACCGCTGATCGTAAAAATGAGGGCACCGACATTTCCACTCTCTGTCGCCAGCTCAGAGTTGCTCTGCAGCCGGATTTATTATGGTTTTACGTTATTTTCCTTACAACGATAATAAGTATACCCTTTCAGTCCTGAGACTACGAAGGAATTATATTCCTGTCAGTGGAGAACCTTCAGTCTGCTCCTCCAATCTCACGCTTTGAACAGACACGTCAATGCGTGGGTAGCAGTGGTGCAGTGCCTTCGACCCGCCTTTCAAGTGAAATACCTGCATCGGTACACCCGCCATAGGTGCCTCAATCCAACAACTGCATGAGTGCAATCGGACACTCTTGATCCAGTCAACATTGGATGTTCCTGTTTTTTCTTGGTTTTTACAGTACTAAATTCCTTTCGCCGAGCATCCGCCGCCACACCCACCGCAATGCCTCAACGTCAGGGCGTTCGGCGGGAGCACGTTCGGGTGGGATCACTGGGCGTATCACTCCTTCCTGTCGCTGAGCGACAACGAAGGAGAAAATGTAGCGAGGTTCAAATCCCATGCGTAAATCGGTGATCTCCAATCGACCTTCAGTTTCCCGTACCCGATAGAAGCCCTTGGTAAACCAGCGCAACCGCTGTACTGCGTATGTATCGCTGACGGTCGAGAGTAGGCTGTCGTTGCTTGGATAGTGTTCGAAGCGAATCTCAGGTAACGGATCGAGCAGTGAATAGTAGCCCTCGCGATAGCCGTCCGGAACCATCGCGACTACGCGCCAGAGCAGCAGATTGAACGGTGTTGGTGTCGCGATCAAACGATCGTACTCAGCACCTTGGCGGACCAACTCACTCTCGGCAATGTCACGCACCTGCGCCTGGACGAAGATAGCAAGTGCGAGATAGAGGGTGCTCAGGCCAAGTCCAACTTTGTTCGCGACGTGTCCGGTGGTCAGCCTGTGTTTGCCGAATGCAGCCCAAAGCACCCCGATGAACAGCAGTAACGTATACAAAGGGTCGATAATAAAGATGCTGCCGAGCCCGGCTGGAGGCCCGTTACCTGGCCAGAACAGCTGTGTGCCGTAGATGGTAATCGCATCGAGCAAGGCGTGGGTTGCAAATGCGAGCCAGACGAGCAGGGACCAACGAGTGATTGATGCACCATCTTTCGCATGCAGGCGCGCGAGCCCCGCTCCCAGAATCGGTGCGACGACGGTGTGTGTGATAAGGGAGTGACTGAAGCCCCGGTGATTGGTCACGGCCGCCACGTCGTCCGCGTGGGGTAGGAATACATCGAGATCAGGCATTCCGCCGAATATGCCCCCCCAGATGAGTGCCTTACGGCCGACCCGTGCACCGAGCGCCGCGTGACCAACAGCCGCACCGAGTAATATCTGAGTGAGCGGATCCATACACAATTACTCCAGTTTTACTCATTCAAGTGAGTCTTGCAGTGATTTTGCAAGAAAGACCAGAATGAATCACCTTCAATTTCTCCATGTTTCTCTACCAGAGCCGTTTCAATATTGATCAGGTATTTGTCATAAACTGTCTCTCTTTCATGTTTCAAAGGGGTGGGGCAGTAACAGGTTTCAAACCACTCGATTGTGTTTGAGCCGATGATTTTGGCCTGCTTCATCGATGCTGCAATCTCAGCGCCATCGGGTTTTTGGTTCGCAACTGTTCCGTCAACTAAAACCTTGTAGAAGGCTGGAAGCTTAGTGAGTATGAAGTTTGCTCGGACTCGATATTCCACAACTGCCTCGTGGTGTTTTGCGACGGTCGAACCGGTGAGGCGGGCAAGTCGAGTAAGCCTTCCGGATGTGATGGCTAATTTATCAATTCAATCATAGCAGTTACTTTCGTCCCATTGACTTTCGATCTTCGAATTAACAAGACAAAAGCCCCTCTCCCTTGATGGGAGGGGGCATGCACAAAGTTGGCAGCGTCCTTTTACTTCCGATTGAACATCGCCTGAGCCTAATTGATCGGTTTTCGTCTTTGCAGCATAACCAAAACAGTGTAACAACCGGCAGCCGCCAACAGATGTTTGACGGTGTGTCCACTGACTATCTCTCCTGTTATCTGAAACACGGCCGTATCGTGTGCCTCCGCAGCTTTTGCAAGGGCGTATAACAGAAGTGCAACGATTAACATGCCCTGGTGTGTATAGCCATTTCTGAACAACAATATGAAGAACGGTAGTGTCAGCAGCGGGATGAACTGCACCCATACATATAGGCGCAGATCCTCGAAGAAGTACCCATAAAGAACACTGCTGATACCAACAATGACGAGCGGGATCAGCAGACGGGAGAAGCGGCGATTGACATATTCGCTCAAGAGTGCCGTGAGAAACCCCATGAACCCAACACTCATCGGGAACCGATCCCAGACAAGGCTCTGATTATTTGGGCTCCAGTGATAGTGGATCGAACCAAAGCTTACCAGGCTTATACCCACAAACATCACAAGCCACGCACTATGACCAGGGCCTGTATGATTTTTCAGGCAAAATGTGATGCCTAAGGTGCCGACGAGCAGGAAGGCGAGATTGGATAGTACATCGAGGAAATTAGGGATCCCAAGGAAGCTGCCAGTGTCAATAAAGCGATGATAGGCCTTATCTTGTGGAATCGGATCAATCAGTAGCATTAAGACGAGTGGAAAGAGCAACAGAGATACAAGTACAGTGTGCCTCCAATTAAATCGTTGTGACAGGTCGCTGTTCATCCAATCCTCAAATGAAGGTTATTTTTCACTTGCTTTGTGATTTGTGAATACCAAGCTGTAGCTATTGTGTTTGCTCTCTTAGATTGTAGGTCGTGTTAATTTATGCTGTTGGTTTCTTCCCATGCTGTACAAACGGATCGTGTGTCTGCTTAACGTTTTGAGGGTGGAAACAGAAGAGTACGATGTCTTTTTACAGCAAATGTTATCCTGAAAAGATCTGTAAACCTGATGTCTCTAAATTTTATTATTTGGCCGTTAATGGAGATTGGACTGACGCGCCACATGTATATGCGCCCAACTGTCAAACCGA
Organism: Candidatus Thiodiazotropha taylori; assembly: GCA_019100305.1. Lineage (GTDB taxonomy): Bacteria > Pseudomonadota > Gammaproteobacteria > Chromatiales > Chromatiaceae > Thiodiazotropha. Next base: position 15,867 of record JAHRHW010000021.1, read on the forward strand.
GGGATTGTGTTATCTGTGGTTCATAGAGAGAAGATTAATAATTATTCGTATCATCAGGTGTTGAATGAGTTGCTAGTATCTTTCCGCTATCCTGTATCCCTCCCGCAATGGGTAAATGGTGTTTGTTGTAGTAAAGGATCTAGGCTAACCGAGCCAAAAGCGCAGGACGATGAATCGGCGGCACTTTCTTGATCCCGCCAACGAAATACTCCCCAACACCATCATGGCAGAGAAGAACTGAAAAGAACCCGCCTCCGGATGTCACCAGGGCGATGATGTCGGTCGCCTTGTTGGTTGCGGCTCGTTCGGCGACGGTCCAGGCGTCAGCGGGATAGAAGCCGGTTGCGTCGTTTGGCAACGCGGCACGAAAGGTGGCCTTTACCTGATTGTTGATAACTTGGTTTTCAACAGTGCCCATGTGGAAGACTTTCATGCCACCCTGGTAGGTTCCCCGGGCGATCAGGCAACCGCTCATGAAGCCGGTCAATACATCGGTGCCTTGGGCGATATAGGCGGTGCGACCCGGGATGTAGTCGAGCCAGGTGTGGGGAATCGGTGAGTTGAGGGGCAGTTGATAGACCCGGGCCGGTCGTCTGAACAGACCTCGCCGTTGCTGCTGGTTGGTGCCGTTGTAGCGCATGGCGCTGGCACCACTGACGCTCTGGACGATGGCGCCGTTCTGCTGCTGTGCCACGGTGGCGGGTTTCTGCCAGCGAATCTTTGCATCAGCAACCAGTGCGTGTTCGATCATTGTCTTCCCCTTTTATATTTTTTAAGTCCGCAAATGAACGCTAATGAATGCAAATGAGTTTTTTCAATCGATAGGTTACAAGATAGACTGAAATCGATAGCTTGTGGGGTGATTTTTATTTGGAGTGCTCTAACCAGTTTATTCTTATCCGCAATATTTGTGTTCATTTGCGGACAAAATAAAATAAGGCCCCAATCATCGCGTCCGCAGGATCAGTATAACTAGATCCTGTTCTGATCCCGCAATACCTTCACCTGGAACAGAGCGTTGCGCTCTTCCTCCTCGAGTGCGTTTTCGATGAACTTTATAGTCTCTTTGTACTGGGGGATGATGTTGTAACGCAGCGCGTTGACCCGCTTCTGCGCCTTGCGCTGTTCCGCGATCAGCCGGTTGAGACTCATCGAGACCTCGCCCATTTTTGCCAGCAGCAGGGAGGCTTCGCCGAAGTGGCGGCGGGTATCGTCAAAGCTGGGATCGGTTCCCAGCAGGCCAACCGGATTGAGGGGTTTCACTTCACCGCTTACCGAGGGAAACTCCACGCCCAGGTTTCGGCGTGGGAGAACTTTTAACTCAAGCACCTGCTGTACCCCGAGCACCGTCTGGTTGATCGCCCGGCTGCCCATGCGCATCTGCAGCAGGCTCAGCCAGTGGTAGGCGAGTTTGACCGCCTGGTGGGCCTGATCCCTGATCTCCCGGTATTCACCGATCCGCTGATAGACTAGGCGGGTCAGCAACTCCCGCTTGCGCTCCAGCAGGCTATGACCCTGTTGCAGAAAGTTGAGCTGCCGTTTCAGCTGCAACAGGGTGTTTTTGGTCGGTGCCGCCTTGATGCGTTTTACGGTCATACGCTCTGCCGATGGTATTTAGCGATTTCGGTTTCGTTGACCCGGGTGAGTGCCTGGGGTGGGAAGGTGGAGAGCAGATCCCAGGCCAGGTTGAGGGTCTCTTCGATACTGCGATCCTCATCCTCACTCTGTCGTACGAAACGGTTTTCAAAGGCGTCGGCGAACTCCAGGTAGCGGCGGTCCCGGGTGGAGAGCTCATCCGCACCGATGATGGAGGCCAGGTTACGAGTCTCCAGGGCTCTGGCGTAGAGGGCGTAGAGCTGGTTGGAGACATGGGGATGATCTTCCCGGGTGAAGTCCTTGCCGATGCCGTCTTTCATCAGTCGAGAGAGAGATGGTGAGATGTGCACCGGTGGATAGATGCCCTGATTGTGCAGCTCCCGGCTGAGCACGATCTGCCCCTCGGTGATGTAACCGGTTAGATCGGGGATCGGGTGCGTGATGTCATCACTGGGCATACTCAGCACCGGCACCAGGGTGATCGATCCATGACGGTCCTTGATACGTCCGGAGCGCTCATAGATCTCTGCAAGGTCGGAGTAGAGATAGCCCGGATAGCCCTTTCTCGCGGGTACGTCGCCCTTGGCCGTGGCTACCTCGCGCAGGGCTTCTGCGTAGTGAGTCATGTCGGTCATCACCACCAGCACGTGGCGGTCGAGATCGAAAGCCAGGTACTCGGCGGCGGTGAGCGCCATGCGTGGCAGGCTGAGTCGCTCCACCGGGGGATCGTCGGCCATGTTGACGAACATCACCACATTGCCGAGTACGCCGGATGAGGCGAACTCCTCCTGGAAGAAGCGGGCGTCCGCATAGGAGACGCCCATTGCGGCGAACACCACTGAGAAGCGGCTGTCGTCGTCAGGCAGTTTGGCCTGGCGTACGATCTGAGCGGCGAGACGGTTATGGGGCAGGCCAGAGGCGGAGAAGATCGGCAACTTCTGTCCCCTAACCAGGGAGTTGAGTCCGTCGATGGTGGAGATGCCGGTCTGGATGAACTCTTTCGGGTAGGTGCGGGCCGCCGGATTGAAGGCAGCGGCACTGATGCTGCGACGCAGGCTGGAGACGATGGGGGGGCGGTAGTCCCGTGGCTCTCCCAGGCCGTTAAAGATGCGGCCGAGGATTTCCGGCGAGAGGGCGATCTCCACTGGCTCGTCGAGAAAGCGCACCCAGGTACTCTCCAGGTCGAGCTCGGAGGTCCCCTCGAAGACCTGGATCAGCACCTCTTCATCGGAGCTGCGGATGACCTGGCCGTTACGGGTGTTGCCCTGTTGATCGCGGATATGCACCCGGTCGCCGAAGGCGATGTTGGGTACGTTGGCCACGGTCAGCAGGCCGCCGCGGGCGGAGGAGGCGGTTCGATACTCCTTGGCACTCATGCTGGCTGTTCTCCTCGTTGCGCGTATTCGGAATGGATCTCCTTGAAGTCGTTCAGGGCTTCTTCCCGGAAGGCGTTGAGTTGATCGATCTGGTTGGAGTCGTAGAGCTCCTTGCAGCGCCTCAGGCGGGCCAGTACGGACATTTCGGAGAGCTCCTGCACCGGAACCCCAAGCTCAATCAGGTCGGCTCCCGCATCGTAGACCGAGAGGATCAGATCGAGCAGCATGAACTGCTTCTCCGGCGAGGAGAAGGTGTCCACCGGATCGAGGGCACTCTGTTGCAACACACCCTCCTTGATCAATGCGGCACCCTCCAGCACCCAGCGCTGGGCAGAGGAGAGGGCTTCCGGACCTACCAGGTTGACGATGCGTGAGAGTTCGGCGTCCCGCGCCAGCATGCCCAGTGCCTGGGAGCGTCTCTTCTCCCACTCACGGTCGATGTTCTCATGCCACCATTCGGCGGCAGTGCTGACATCCGCGGAGAAGCTGTCGACCCAGTCGATGGCCGGGTAGTGGCGGGCGTCCGCCAGCTCCTTGGAGAGGGCCCAGAAGGTCTGGATGATCTCTTTGGTGTGGCTGGTGACCGGTTCCGAGAAGTCACCGCCGGGGGGCGAGACCGCGCCGATCAGGGTTACCGATCCCTTGCCGCAATCCATGGTGTCGACCCGTCCGGCGCGCTCGTAGAAGGCGGCTAGCCGGGAGGCCAGGTAGGCGGGGTAACCCTCTTCCACGGGCATCTGGCCGAGACGGCCGGAGACCTCGCGTAGCGCTTCCGCCCAACGACTGGTGGAGTCCGCCAGCATCACCACGTCATAGCCCTGATCCCGATAGTATTCGGCGATGGTGATGCCCACATAGATGGAGGCCTCACGGGCCACTACCGGCATGTTGGAGGTGTTGGCGATGAGCAGGGTTCTGTCCATCAGGGGCCGGCCGGTGTAGGGGTCTTTCAGCTTCGGAAAGCTGTCGAGTACATCCACCAGCTCGTTGCCGCGCTCACCGCAGCCCACATAGATGACGATATCTGCATTGGCCCAACGGGCGACCTGGTGCTGAACTACTGTTTTACCGGCGCCGAAAGGGCCCGGTACAGCACACTTACTTCCCTTCAGTAGGGGAAAGAAGGTGTCGAGAATACGCTGTCCGGTGATCAGAGGTTCGATACCGTTGTCCCGGCTCTGGTAGGGGCGGGGGCGTCTTACCGGCCAGCGGTGGTAGAGTTTCAGGTGGTGTATCTCACCCTGCTGGTCCCGTACCTGGCCGATGCTCTCCTCCAGGTGGTAGTCCCCCTCAGGTGCGAGTTCGATCAGCTCGCCGGAGATGTTGGGCGGCACCAGGATCCGGTGCTCGATGGTCTCCGTCTCCTGGACCCTGCCGAGTACCGCGCCATTGATGATCGGCATGTTCGGTTCCAGGTTCTCCGACGGTACGAAGTGCCAGACCTTATCCCGATCCAGGGGCAGCGGGCTGAGGCCTCTGGGAATCTGATCGCCGGCTTTCAGGAACATCGCCTCCAGTGGGCGCTGCACACCATCAAAGATGCCGCCGATCAGGCCTGGGCCCAATTCCACGGAGAGGGGATGTCCAAGCCCTTCCACCGACTCTCCTGGGCGGACCATTTCGGTCGATTCGTAAATCTGCGCCAGGGCTTCGTTACCCTCCAGCGAGATCACCTCACCGTAGAGTCCAAGACTACCGATGCGGACCTGTTCGCCGTTCTGCACGCCGGGCAGCTCGATGGTGACAATCGGGCCGTTGATATCTTTGATTTTGCCTTTTCTATTGGATGTTGTGTTCATGATTAGAGTGCCTGTCCGTCACCAACTGGGGGCAGCAGCCGTTCGACCAGCGCCTGGTGTACCTTACGCTCTAAGCGGGTGAGTCGACCCTCGAAGGTGTGGTCGATCTGCACCCGCTGATCCGCGGTGGTTACCAGGCATCCGCCAACGGTGTTGAGCGTCTCCTCCAGCAATTGAAACTGTTTACCGGCCACCAGGTTGTCGGTCAGTTTTTGCCATTCGGGTTGCAACCGGCGAAGATCCTCTGGGTTGACTTTCACCAGCAACTGATCGTCGTCGATCAGTGCCGCGGCCTGTTTCAGCAGTGCCTGCAGCAGTTCGAAATATTGCGCCTTCTGTTTGCAGAAATCGGCCATCTCCTGTTTCAGCCGATCCACCGCATGTGATCCATTTTGCTGTGCAGCTTCAGCTCATCTGCCTGGACCTTGCGCAGATAAGCCCGGTCGGCCTGGGATTTGGCCAGCAGGGTCTCCTTCTCTTCCCGCAGGTGGAGTTTGTCGCTGGCTTCCCTGAGGATGTTTTTGCGTCCCGCATCGGCGCGATTGTGGCACTCGCTGGCCATCTGTTCAGCGCGATCTAAGATTGCTTTTTCGAGGGCTTCGACCTGGTTCACTCGTGATCTCCTGGTTAACCGCCGGTGAGTTGTTTCAAGGTTTCGTCCAGCTCAGACTGAAAGTTGTCCGATTCATGCAGGGACGGCACTTCCGAGAGTACGATGCGTCCCCCTTCGTTGCGGATCTGCTGCAACATTTTCGACTCCAGACGGTTGACTGGTTGTTCGATGATCAACAGTGCCCGCTGTTTCTCCTGCAGCAGCTTGGAAAGGAACTTATCCAGTGCTGCCGTGTCCGGATCGGTTAGGGTCTCGAATCCGAACAGACGGAAGCCGTCGCCTAGTGTATGGCTACCGACAAAGATGTTGCGAACGTTGTGGCTGCTGCTCTCTGACATGGTTTCAGATCTTATCGAGCAGCAGGATACTCATGACCAGGCCGTAGATGGCGATACCTTCAGCCAGTCCCAGATAGATCAGGGTCCGGCCAAAGATCTCCGGTTTTTCCGCCAGTACCGCCAGCGAGGCGGCGCCGATCGGTCCCACCGCAATACCCGCGCCGATGGTACTCACGGCGGTTGGGATACCCACACCGATGATCCCCAGGCCGAGGCCGATGGAGATCTCACCACTGGCTTCCACCGCCGGTTCCACG
>JAHRHW010000209.1 GCA_019100305.1 Candidatus Thiodiazotropha taylori
GGCAAAGCGGGTGGCAAAGTTATCCGTACCGTCAAGCACTACATCCGCCAGTTTTACCAGTTCGTTCAATTGATCCTCGTCCAGTTTTTCTGCGCTGGTCTCTACCTGGATCTCGGGATTGATCGCTTGCAGTGTCTGTTTGGCCGATTCAACCTTAAGCTGATCGACACGGTCCGTGGTATGGATGATCTGGCGTTGCAGATTGGTCAGATCCACCCGGTCGAAATCGACCAGATGGAGAACGCCCACGCCGGCAGCGGCAAGATACATTGCAGCGGGTGAGCCGAGACCGCCCAGACCGATGATCAGAGCCCGTGAATCAAGCAGCCGTTGCTGCCCCTCAATTTCGATGGAAGGCAACATTATCTGTCGACTGTAGCGCAGCAGTTGTTCGTCATTCATAGAGTCAGGGCCTGAACAATTGAGTTGACCGTTAACCGGTCATCGTGTGGCATCAGAGGTATTTTCGCCAATGCTCGGGGCGTTGATCCCGTAGTTGATGATTCATCCGTTGATAGCGGTCTGCAAAGATCATGCGGGTGCATTTTGAGTCGCTTCGATTGCATCCCAGGTTGGCGCGTTCGGTATCTTCCGTATAGTAATAGAGTGCTCTTTTGAGGCGATAGAGCAGACGGTTGTCGATGTGCAGTCCCATTGCCGTCAGGCCGGTCTCGATCTGCTCCAGTGAGACCTCCAACAGTTCATACTGAATCTGCAGCAGAGTGGGGGAGACAGGATTCGTTTTAATAATACCAACCACATCCGCCAGTAAGCTTGCCGCTGTACCGGCCTGATTGGGATCCGGGTGGAGTTCGACAAAGTGTATGTCCCGGTGTTTCACCAAGTCGTGTGGGGGATCACCCATAGCCTTCAATCCTAGCGAAAGCGATAAAATAATCAAGCAATTTAGAACCTGCTTAAGCGCCCGTTACCGGCCACTCTGAGTGGTCGGGTCAGTATGGGAAACAGTTGCTCAATAGATTGATTTTCAACGGCTCATGAGCAGCAGCCTTCTGTCACTCTGGGTTGTCCGGCAAGATCCGTGTGACTGGTTATCCCGCTCATTCCGGCAGACTGCATCAGCCGGCGTACAGCATCTGCCTGATTGTATCCATGCTCGAGTATCAGCCAGCCGTTCTGTTTCAGTCTGGTTGGCGCCTGCTTGATGATGGTTCGGATATCATCCAGTCCATCCTCTCCGGAGACCAGCGCGCTACGGGGTTCGTAGGGCAGATCCCCCTGGGTGAGATGGGGGTCGGCCGTTTCAATGTAGGGCGGGTTGCTGAGAATCAGATCAAACTGTTCACCCTCCGGCAGGGCAGCGCACCAGTCGCCGGCTTGGAATAGCAGATTCTGCAGACCCAGTTGCTGGGCATTTTCCTGGGCGATACTGAGCGCGGCCTGCTGCAGATCAGTAGCAACCACACGGGCGTCGGGACGTTCACTGGCCAGCGCCAGGGCAATGGCGCCACTACCGGTACCCAGATCCGCTGCAATCGGCTTACGGTAGCCTTCAAGATGGTGGAGTGCCCGCTCGACCAACAGTTCGCTTTCAGCCCTTGGGATCAGGGTGTCTGGTGTCACCCGCAGTGACAGAGACCAGAACTCCCTTTGCTGCAGAATATAGGCGATGGGCGTACCCTGTTGCCTCCGCTGGATCAGCTGTTGAAAGTGTTGGTGTTGCGATTCACTCAACATCGCCTCCGGCCAGGCATAGAGATGGCTCTTCGGCTTCTCCAGCAGGTGACACAGCAGCATGGCCGCTTCCAGGTCGGGATTCTCAGCGATGCCATAGAGGGATTTTTGCGCGGCCAGCAGGGCCTGTTTGAGGGTTGGCATGGGATGCCTGCTGACTTCAGGCTTCGCCCATTGCGGCCAGCTCTTCAAGCTGATGTTCCCGCAGTAGAGGCTCCACCACCTGATCCAACGTGCCGGTCATTACCTCATCGAGTTTATAGAGGGTCAGATTGATGCGGTGATCCGTCAGGCGGTTTTGCGGGAAATTGTAGGTGCGGATGCGTTCCGATCGATCGCCGCTGCCGACCTGAAGTTTTCGGGCGCTGGCCTGCTCTGTGGCGATCTTCTGTTGCGCCTGGGAGAGCAGCTTGGCCTGCAGCAGGGACATCGCCCGTGCCTTGTTTTTATGCTGTGAGCGCTCGTCCTGACACTCAACCACGATACCACTGGGCAGGTGGGTGATGCGTACTGCGGAATCGGTCTTGTTGACATGCTGTCCGCCGGCCCCGGAGGCGCGATAGGTGTCGATGCGCAGATCGTTATTGTTGATCTCCACATCATCCACCTCCTCAACTTCCGGCAGTATGGCCACGGTGCAGGCTGAGGTATGGATGCGTCCCTGGGACTCGGTCTCGGGTATTCGCTGTACCCGATGGGTACCCGATTCGAATTTCAGACGGGAGTAGACCGCATTACCACTGATCCGACAGACCACCTCCTTGTAGCCCCCATGTTCTCCCAGGCTTTCGCTGATGGTTTCGCTCTGCCACTTCTGTGACTCCGCATAACGAAGGTACATCCGATGCAGGTCACTGGCGAACAGGGCGGCTTCGGCACCACCGGTACCTGCCCTGATCTCGAGAAAGACATTGCGCTGATCGTTCGGATCGGCCGGAATCAGTAGCAGTTGCAGTTCGGGCTCCAGGCGCTCCCTGGCCTCTTCCGCACTGCTCAGCTCCTCTTTGGCAAGCTCGGCCATTTCCGGATCTGACATCATCTCTTTTGCCGCCTCGATATCCTCTTCCGCTGCTGAATACTCCTTGAATGCCAGGACTACGGGCTCCAGCTGGGCATACTCCCGTCCCAGGTCGCGGAACTGGTTCTGGTCGCTTTGGATATCCGGATCCGCCATTAATGCGGTGATCTCTTCGAAGCGTTCGGCGATCTGATCCAACTTGCCGCGCAGTGAGGGCTTCATGCTTTATTGTCTGTTTTTTTGATTTGGAATAGGGTGTTGGCGGCTTCCAGCAGATCGATCTGGCCATTGAATCCGGCCTGGCGCATTTGGGTGCTTGGGGTATGCAGAAGCTTGTTGGTCAGGGTGTGTGCAATGAAGCGGATTGCCTCTTCCGGGGATTTTCCCTTGGCCAGCTGTTGCATCGCCTTCTGCATCACTTCGTCACGCAGCTGTTCCGCATAGCCGCGATAGTCCTGAATCAGCTCCACCGCGTCCAGCGAACGCAGCCAACCCATGTAGTCGTCCACATAGTGTTCAATGATCTCTTCCGCCTGTTCGGCTGCCTCTTCCCGTGAGCGCATATTTTCCTGGATGACCTCATCCATATCGTCCACGGTGTAGAGGTAGATATCGCTGAGATCGGCCACTTCAGGCTCGATATCCCGGGGAACGGCGATATCCACCATGAAGATGGGTCTGTGTTTGCGCTCTTTCAAAGCGCTCTCCACCGTTCCTTTGCCGAGCACCGGAAGCGGGCTGGCGGTGGACGAGATGACGATGTCCGCCTCAGCCAGATGGTTGCTGATCTCCGTCAGGGCGATGGCATAGCCCTCGAATTGCACGGCCAGCTGATGTGCCCGTTCCACCGTGCGGTTTGCCACGATGATGCGTCCGATGCCGTTCTGACTCAGGTGCCGGGCTGCCAGCTCCACGGTCTCACCGGCGCCGATCAGCAGTGCAGTCTGCTCCGAAAGGTCACTGAAGATCTGTTTCGCCAGGCTGACGGCGGCAAAGGCCACTGAGACCGGGCTGTTGCCGATGTTGGTGTCGGTGCGGATCTGTTTTGCCGCCGAGAAGGCGTGTTGAAACAGTTTGTACAGCAGTTTGCCGGTAGTGCCGGTGTCGGTTGCCGTCTGGTAGGCCGCCTTAACCTGCCCCAGTATCTGCGGTTCCCCGAGTACCAGGGAGTCGAGACCACAGGAGACGCGTAACAGGTGTTTTACGGCGTCCAGCCCGAAATGGCTGTAGAGATAGGGCATCACCCGGTCGCTGGGCAGGCCGTGAAAACGGCTGATCCAGTCTGCCAGGGGCTCGTGGTCCTCTTCAGTGAGGATGCAGTAGACCTCTGTGCGGTTACAGGTTGAGAGAATCACAGTCTCTTTGACCGCAGGATTCTCCCGCAGACTGCGCAGAGCACCGGCAATGATATCGGGACCAAAGGTAACCTTTTCCCGGATTTCCACCGGGGCGGTTTTGTGATTGAGTCCGAGTGCTAGTATCGACATCTGAACGGGTTTGCAGCCAACAGAATTGGAAATTTTGTTATATCAAGGGGTTAAATTCAAGCTCAAATCGCCTGTTCGTTGTGAAACGGTCGATTTTTCTCATCGGATTGGGTCACTTCCAAGCGTTCTTTCTGAAAAAATCGATCTGTACCGGCAAATGATCGTTAATAACTCTCAAATACCTCTATTGTATCGAGGTATTTTATTGCCTTGATAAATTTAAGCATGCCTTAAGAATCCGGAGTCATGCTGTCATGGACTGTTCAAATGCAATTCCTGCTAGGGCTTGGCTGGGATCTGGTTTTGCGATTCGAGTGCTTTCTGCAGCCGATGTTGTGGATAACCCGGATTGCTAAACGGCAGGTAACTCTGTTATTAATAGAGAAGTTACATTAACTGTCGCTCATAAGAAACACTTAAAATTTTAATAATAGGGCGGTTGAGCTCAACTAATACCGCTCAACATCAGGAGGATTCAGTATGCAGATGCGTAACCAAGTCTACGCAATGGCCACTGCCGGTTTGTTGTTTTCCAGTTCCATTTTTGCCGGGGTAGCCAAGGATCTACCGCTTCCCTCCGGTACACCAAGTGCTGATGAGCTTGCCAATCAGGTCTATTTCGTCAACCATTTTTATGCCTTGCAGAATTTCGGTATCACCAATAACAACAAGGATCCGAAAAAGAGTAACCGGGCGATCCCTGGCAAGATCACTGTGATCGTCAATAAGTCCGCCGGCAGCAAACCCACCACCATCACCGTAGAGCGCTATCTCAATAACGACTATGGCGAAGGTGCCATCAATGCCCAGGATATCGCGATCTTCCGTTCCGGCAAGCTGAAAGGCACCGGTATGTTGATCACCGATTATGTCGATGAGAATAAGAGTCAATCCTACTCCATCTGGTTGCCGGCGCTGAGGAAAATCAGACGCTTCGCCGAGCCTGCCCATGATGATGCCTGGGGTGGTACCGACTTCACCTTCGGAGACGTAACCCTGAGAAAACCCAAGGACGAGACCCATGAGCTGGTAGGCACCGAGACCTTCAACGATTGCCTCGGAGCAATCGACAAGGCCGAATCGAAAAATAAGTATCTGCCCAGCCCTCCGGATGCGGCCTGTGATCACAAAGGCAAAGAGGTCTATAAACTGAAAAGCAGCACCAAGCGGGAAAACTGGTGGTATGACTATCGCATCAGTTATGTGGATAGCAAGACTTTCGCCGACTACCGTACGGAGTATTTTAAAGGGGACAAGCAGGTCAAAGTGATTGACCGGGACTGGCGCACTCTGGGACTGGATGATCCACGTGCCCAATATTGGGGGTATTGGTACGGAAAGACCCTCGAGTCAGGTCATGAGACCTGGGCGGTGATTCCACAGGAGATCGTTCAGTACAACCAAGCTTGGAAATCGGATTACTGGTCAGAGAAGACCCTGAGAAAAATAAAACGCTAATAACTAAAAAATGAAACACCCGGCACAGTCCGGGTGTTTCCACATTAATTGGGCCGACTGGCAAGCAGTCGGCAAACACCATCATTGCGCGACGCTTTTTGTAGCAGCCTCGCCGTAGTGAATTCGGGAGGATTCTTTCATGTTCAATCGCAGTAAGTTGTATCAGTCGATCCTGCTCGCCATGCTCGTACCCGGTGCGGCAGTTGCTGAAGTAGAGTACAGCGGATACTTAAAAAATGAGACATCAGTCTTCACCAGAGATGGTCAGGTTACCGGCAAGGCGGACAGCATGCTGGATATGGAGGGCCATGACAAAGGGGACCTGCTGAAGTTCGAAAACTCGGCACGTCTGTTCTTGAATGGTTATGTGGGCGATAACATCACCTGGCATGCCGACTTGAATGTGATCTACGATTCCGAGGGTGTGAATGACGACTACAAGGGTCACAAGCTCTACACTCAGCACGACTACCTGAGAGAGCTCTATTTCGATACCACGGTATTCGATTGGGACCTGCGTGTCGGTAAACAACAGGTCGTGTGGGGTACCGCAGACGGCATCAAGCTGCTGGATATCATCAATCCCACCGATTTTCGTGAACTCAACCAGAATGCCATGGAGGATTCCCGTATCCCGATCTGGATGATCAATGCGGAGCGTAACATCGGCGACAGCAGCAATATTCAACTGATTGTCTCTCAGGTTGAAGAGAACAAGATTCCAGGTCTCAACGCCGACGGTGATGCCGGACATCCCTTCCTGATGAAAGGGGTGGAGACGATCAGTGGCCAGGTAAACGGTTTCTACAACATCGCCCCGGCGCTGAGTGATGTGGCGGCCACTTTCAACGCTGCGGCCATGGGGGGTGGATTCACCGGTGGTATGGCGCTGCCCCTGGGTCTGAACCTGTTTGCCGGTTTGACCGTGGATGGTTTCGCCGGCAACTTCTGGGATGCCTCGACCACACCTGGTCTGCTCAATCCCACGGTGCCGACCGACCCGGCCGCCGCACCCGGTTGGTTGCTGCTGAACGCCTTTACCCAGTTCGGTTTTACTGGTCAGCCCGGATTTCCTGCCGGTGTCAGCGATCCGAATGGTAACTTCGGTGAGACCAACCTGATGCCGATCACCGGTCTGACCCCGCTCTCACCGACCGAGGTGACCTGGCAGCCGGATGAAGCTTCTTCCGCCTTCGAATATATGGCGAATGCGACCTTCGCCACCTTCAACACCTTTACCAGCTTTACCGGAGCTGGCGGGTTGACCGGTTTCGAATCCGAGTGGGTCAAGGACTATCCGGATGACAGTGACGTAAACGGCGGTTTTCGTTTCAGAAACTCAACCGATGGTGGCTTGAACTGGTCCGTCAACTACTTCTACCACTACAGCGGTAACCCGAACATCGATCTGAGCTGGCGTGATGCCAACGGCGATGAGTTGATCGTGCAGCGTGCGCCCACCCTGTTCTTCGATACCAACGGTACCCCTGGTCCACAGCAGAATGACACCTTCGTGCCGGATGTGGCCACCAGCCTGAGCCGTGATGAGGCCCGGGCAAACTGGGATATGGGCAATGCCACCACCATTCTGGTACACGATGGGGCCGGCAACTACTCAGGTGCACTCGATCCAAGTGGTGTGCTGCCGGCGCTGGCTGACGGCAATCCCTTCAACGATGCGATGGCCATGGGAACCGGTGCGCCCTCCCTGCGCTTCACGGAGAAGTTGCATCGGGTCAACAGTCTCGGTACCTCGTTCGACTACGCCCTTGAAGCTGGCGACATACCGCTGGTACTCAGAGGCGAGTTTCTCTACGACGAAGGCGAGAAACAGCCGGTTATCGACAAGTTCCTGCTGAGCATCGGTGATCTGACCAACGCGCTCAAAATGGAAGACGCAGACTACTTCAAGTATGTGCTGGGTGCCGATATCACGGTGGCAACCAATCTCTTGATCAGCGGCCAGTTCATTCAGTTCCGCAATCTGGACTTCGTTGACGATTCGGATACCTGCCGGACCCAGACCGGCGTGACCATGGACTGCAGTCGTTACACCGCGGATTTCGCCACCATGAGTCTGACCAATGGCCTCAACAAGGGTTAT
>JAHRHW010000210.1 GCA_019100305.1 Candidatus Thiodiazotropha taylori
CACAGGATTCATTAACATTATTCATTGTCGTACAATACTCTGGAGCATCCTGTGAGTGGTCGATTACATAGGTCTCTGTGGCGTAGGGACTCTCATAGGCCTCACCGGGCACCAGATCGGGATTACCACCAAGCCCCACATCCTTGGACTCTGTCCGTACCCAACAGTGCTCCACTAGGCCCATGGCAATCTGCGCGGAACGGCAACAGACCTGCACGCTATCCTGCTTGGGAGTCTGTTTAATGGATTGACTCGCTTCCTCCACCGCTAGCATACTGTCTGTAGACTGGTTGAGTACGCGATCCAATTCTGTTGGAGTGGATTTCAAACGATCTTCGGTCGTCATACCATCCAGCGTCTGGGTAGCTTGAGACGACTCTTCACTACGACTGTTTCCATCGCCTGACTGTCCAATTCCACCGCTAGAGCCTGATACACCTTCAGTCATGATCGTTTACCTTTCCCTGTTTTATAAGTACTTGCTGCACTCGATATCTGAGTCAATCAAAAAACTAACAGTTACAAAACAATTTCGATACTAGGGATAACGCGTACTAGGGAAATTCCCAGCTTGTTGAGAACGGCATTGGATGAATAAAGTGTTTCGTGATTTGATCATCAATTACACAAGGAGTGTATGCATGTCGTCTTTACCCCCAATGAATGGACTCGTGAGCGCTGGGCTAAGCGCACTATCGGACAAACAGGGCCCGATGAACTTCGCTCTGCCCTCGTTATTCAAAATACGTTGCGGCATAATCCCCTTGCCCAAGCCCCATATGCCACACCTGCCGGATTGCATACCAGGGCCAAAGTTACCCTGTCCGCCCGGAGGACAACTGCCATTTCCACCGATGCCTGGGCCACCCATACCTCCCCCTTTCATACCCTGTCCACCTGGGCCGGCACCGGTAGATTCCTGCCCACCTGAACCTGGTCCGCCACCCTGTCCATCCGAACCGGCTCCACCTGAACCATGTCCAATGAAGCCGCCCTCACCAGAACCTCCCTGTCCGCCGGAACCGACTCCTCCGGAGCCTGGCCCTGAGCCATGCCCACCAGAACCTTGTCCTCCTGAACCCTGCCCTGCCGAACAGGAATGGACGGTGTCTCAACAGTGTGACGGTAAGGCCACCATCGACCTTGGCGATCAGTATGAGCTGGTCCTGAATGAGAACAAATCACAGATCATTGTTCGCAATAAGGAGACCGGGGAAGAGACCAACATTTGGGGTGATCCCCACGTGGATTGGAATAGCGATGGCAAAACCGATGTCAATTTCTGGGAAAAGACCACCTTTCAACTGGAAGATGGCACCAAGATCACCATCGACACTGAGAAGTTCAAAAACAATGATATGTATGTCGCCAATGACATTACCATCACCAAAGGCGACAAAGTGATCCAGGTAACCGGCCTGAGTCAGAATGAAAAAGGTGATATGCAGATTCACCAGAGTGACCGGGGTGGGCAGTTGATGGACCTGCTAGTCACGGATGGTTTTGTGGTTCAGGAAAAAGCCGATGGAGAAGGATGGATCAACCCGGAAACTGGAGAGATGGCCACTCAAGAGGATTTCAATGTCACCAAACCGGGTGCTGAGAAACCCTATGAGTTCTGCCAGGAGTTCGGCCGTGCGCTGGGGCTGTTTCTGACCACTGGCCTCATGAAATGGAGCTGGGATCGTTGATCTCGGGCAATCCGTAGACCTGATCCCCCCCTGCTACGACAGGGGGTACAGAGGGTCTGGTGTGCCACAGCCGGCAGTTACAATTTAGCTATCTGGAAACTCAAGATGGATTGTGATCTCAACAGCGGCTTGTATGACTGATGTGAAGCTGTAAGGAGAGAATTCCACATCAGCCAGGAAAGCTCCGTGCAGTATGACCTGTCACTCTGGCTTGTCTTATATAAGATTTCTGGCGTCGAGAGAAGTATCAAATCCGTCCAGCGATTCAGCTAGAAACAGTTTGAAATGCCTCATGATCTGTTTGGGTATACGTTGCTCTGCGGTTAATCTCAGATCATGCAGCTCCTGCATGATTCTGGCATCACTTTGGGTTCTGGCTTTGTCTATGATGTTGTGCACAACCTGATCGAAGATCAAACCTGGGCGATCCTTGACCACACCATAAATCGCAATCAGCGTAATCTGCTCTTCCAAACCCAACTTACTGTGATTATCAAGGATTGCCAGCATTTGGGCTGTGACACAATCGATCTGCAGCGGGTCCAGTGAGACATTCTCGACCCACAGTGCAGCTGGATGGGGGGCATCCAAGCCAGCAATAGCGCTCTTCGATAGCATAGTTTTACCTGTCTACCTAAAATCCCTTGTAATCTGCATCGAAACGGTCAGGCCCAATCAATGTTCGGCTGTCGACATGTGGTCTATGAGCCCATCAAACACAGTGCTTCCTTGTCCTGCAATTATCCTAAACTCACACGCTTTACGCAACAGCTGAGCCGCTGATCAAAAGTGAATTATTGTATTGCCGGGCCGGGATTCGAGCCACTATTGATGACGAAGTACATTCAAATTGATCTCCTGCCATCCCTGTTTTTTATAGAATTCGAGTGCTGATCGATTATCCCGGTCAGCAACCAGCTGAACTCTTTTTATCCCTCGGCTCTCGACCCACCGGTTAATATGGGATAACAGAAACTCTCCGACACCCTGACCCCGATGGTCGGCATCGACAACGACATCCTCCATCCAGGCAACCCACCCACCCTCTGCAGTGGAGACGACCAACTGCAGGGTAGCCATCGCAACAACTTCCTGGCTAGCACTTCTGACAACAAAGATCTCTGCTGCTTCAGACTCCTGTAACAGTTCCAAACCTCGCCTCTGTTTATCCGGATCCACGTTAAAATCCGCTTCGATTGAAAACAGCTGTCTCAGCAGATCAACCATTTTGTCAAAGTCACTCCTCTGCACGGAGGAGATGGTATAACTGCCGCTACTGCTCATAGATCACACCCCTTTGGTCAGCTGTTTGTATTTATATCCATTCCTGTACTCAAATAAAACGGAATTTGATCAATCCGTAACTCAAAAAAAGCCTCACTCCATTCAACACTCATTGCTGCACTGAATGGATTAAAAGAGCTGTATGATCATAAAGAGAATTCATCAGAGCATCTGAACTCCTATTGGCACCAGAGCGAATGTCACAGTAGGAGATCTTCAAAGAGTGTATACAAGCCGAGCAAGGATTATCCTGGTACCGGCATAACAATTCACTTCTATCCGACTGAAAAAGGATAATCTTCGGCTATCTGCTGGGAAATACGGAGGCGGTGAAAGTAAATGGTCAACGGGTGTGGAGACCATCAAGCTTTTATCGACCCGGTAACAGAGAGATTACCGGGCCGATAGGCTTTCAACTTGACGTCAGCATCTGCGTCCGATTGATAAGTTCAGTTTATCAATTAAGGCAGATCCAGGCTGTGTTTCAGATTACCCTCTTCATCAACCACCGCCAGGCGGGTGTAATCGCCTTTGGTAACTTTCAGATAGAGACAAGGGAAGGTGATCATCTGCACCTGTGCCATACCAGGCTCCGGCTTACTCCACTGCAGTGCAAATGTTGCCGTCTGTTCCTCGATGGCCAACTTGTCAGAGAGCAGTTTCAATCCATAACCGCCACTCGGCTGCTGCCCCATGTCGACTCGCACCAGCCAACTGTCATCCGCCTCGGATTTACCCTCCTCGCCGGCTTTGAGAGATTTGTCACTCATCACAACGCCGCCACCGACGTTTTTGATGACACCCTCTTTAACCAGATGCATACCGGCAGCCTGGTTATTGGAGCAGACAACACCGTCTTTGACGACGGAAACTGAATTATCCAGGGTATTACATGCTGTCATAGTGATACACAGGGCTGAAAGCCCAAGCCATTTCAATGTATTAAATAGTTTCATCTGTTATCCCCTCAGTCCTGACGTGGGTAGACCATCAGCTCTTGAACGCTCTCTTCTGCAGAGAGTGCGCTGGAAGTTGGAGTCTGATACTCATAGGTTGCTGAAAAATCCAGCCCATTGACTGCTCCAGACCCAACCGTAATGACATTGGGTTGGGAGAGGGTGGGATAGGCACCACAGGACTCACCGTTGTCACAGATCAGGTTATCCATATCCATGTCTGAACCGGCAACAATGTAGTAGTCACCCGAACTTACGTTACTGAAGCTGTAACTGCCGCTACCGGTATTGGTATTGACTTCATCCTGTTGTACAGGCTGACTGGTTGCGTTGTTGACCAGCAGTACGTAGTGACGACCAGCATCTCCGGTAATCGAGCTATCCAGTACCTGCATGATCACGTTCACATCGACGCTGGAGGTTCCTGCACTCACCTGGATCGTGCCTGTATAGGTTGCCGGTGAGAGTCCACTACGATCGACAGTGACGGTGTAACTGCCGATACCTGAACCATTCACCTGATTTGCCGCAACCGTCAACCAGGTGATGTTTTCAGTGATCTGGACCGTTCCGACAGAACCGCCGATCTCTTCCACGAACAGTGAAGTGGACTGCAGTGCATTAGAGAAGTTGAGACTCTGCGGGTTGACACTCAGCGCGGGATCAGTGGGTGTATTACCACCACCCCGCTGTTGTGCGGCCACCACGGCTTTGTAGGCATCGATCAGACCGTGCCCGTAGAGATCGTCCCGACCACTGTTACCGATGTCGTTCGTCAGCTCCCCGGAGGAGAGCATGCTGTCGAACTCGGCCGGCGTCAGACCAGCGTAGACAGATTTCATCAATGCAGCAACACCCGCCACATGAGGCGCCGCCATCGAAGTACCCTGGTAGAAGTTATAGGTAAAGCTGGTGCCGCCCTGAGAGTCATCACCCAGGGTACTGAGTACACCGTCAGCTCGACCGTCACCATCCACGTCAGCCTGAGTGTTACCACCAGGTGCAGCCACATCGATCTCGGTACCGTAATTAGAATAAGGTGCCCGGGTACGGCTTTGATCAACTGAGCTCACTGAGACCACCCCGGTATAGGATGCGGGATAGGCCAGTTGTGAGGTGTTTTCATTACCCGCTGCGGCAATCACGATAACCCCGGCGTTGCGCGCCGCAGTGATCGCATCAAAACTGGCCTGGTCGGGAGAAGCACCACCCAGACTCATGTTGATGACATCCGCTCTCTGGCTCGGTGTTGTTCCGGATGCATTGGAGAGGCCGGCCGAGAAGAGAATGCCCTCGATGATATCGCTACTGAAACCGCCCTGCTTACCCAGCACACGGATCGGCATGATGCGTACGTTCCAGGCCACACCGGCCACACCGGTGGAGTTGTTACTGCTGGCGGCCACGGTTCCGGCTACGTGGGTCCCGTGGAAACTGGAGACGCCGTTCTGAATCTCGTCACCGGCATCATCCGGATTGGCATCGATGCCGTCCCCGTCGTTTGCATTGCCGGCATCGGAGATGAAATCATAACCATTCACCAGCTGACTGCTCAGGTCAGGATGGTTCAACAACACACCGGTATCGATCACCGAGACGATGACATCCGTACTACCAGTGGTGATATCCCAGGCCTGAGGCAGATTGATCTGGTTGTAGTGCCACTGCAGATTGTAATACTCGTCATTCGGTGTTGCCGAGGCATGATAGATATAGTTGGGCTGAGCATAGACCACATCGCTGCGCTGGTTGAGTTCTTTGATTGCCATGATGGTATCCAGTTTCAGCTGAGCCTCGCTGTCCATCTGAGCATAAATACCAGGCCGGGCAGCTGCACGACTGACGAACTGATCATTCAGAGTCAGCCTCTGGATGCCGATCTCATTCTCGGCAGATTGGCTGAAGCTGTAATGGCTCAGGCCGGTGTCCAGAGCTTTCGCCTGGGCGGAAGCATCATCAAACTTGACCAGTACCTCACCGGGCACAAAATCATCGGTGATGCTCATGCCACCTTGTGGAAGGATTGAAGAGGAGGTCAAACCAATCGACAGGAGATAGTTTGAGGCACCGCTGTAGGCATGCACGATGACATAGTACTGTCCATCGGATGGCACTACGATGGTTTCAAATTTTGATGTACCGATTGAACTGGCTACCGGATTGCTCAGATCGTTCACATCGAAGAGATAAAGATCCAGATCGACACCCCCCACATCGATATCACCGATATTCAGCACCAGGGTCTGCCCCGATGTCAGATTGACCAGGTAGTAATCATCCGGATCACCGGAAGACCTCAGATTGCCGGCTGCCCCTGCCCCGGCAACATTGACATAACCACCGATGTTGACCGGATTGGGTACGGACTGTGCATTGTTTGCCGGCTGATTGGCGACCGGTGTGGTTTGATCATCATTGACATCACTGTCGGTAACCACATAGCCAGGAACTGATATCTGACCGCTGATACTGCCGCTGGTGCTGCCACCATCGCCACTATCACCGCCGTCATCATCATCCGAACCACCGCCACCACCGCCACCACATGCTGCAATGATCCCGGAAACCAGCAGGGTTAGAAATATTTTTGACAGTTTTTCTGTGAGTTTCATCTTTGCCACGCCAATTGTCCCCTTTTTTATTAATCCGTTATGATTTGTATCTGGCTGATTTTAGAGTATTCAATCATCATTTCAATGGTGAATATGTCACCTTGATCCTGTGAATTGGTGATTGTGCAATACTAGTGTTTATCAACAACATTCCAAGTAAAGATGAGTGGTTTTGTATTAACAGGCGCTGAATGGAGTTAATTTAAAGAATTGGATTCTTAATCCTATGCCAGTAACAAATTCTTAACAGTCACCCTCTCATTCAAATAGACCATGGGAAGATACAGACCACCTGCTCCAGCAAAATCACCCTATATCACACTAAGGGGATATGAAAGCCTGAAAACTGAACAGCAGGGATTATGGCTGCGACGTCGGGATGTAACCAAAGCTTTGGCGGCGGCGGCGGCGGAAGGTGACCGATCAGAAAACGCAGAATACATCTATCGTAAGAAGGAGCTGCGTGAGATCGACCGCAGAATCCGCTATCTGCAGAAACGCCTGCCCAGCCTGAAAGTTGTCAATCAAGCTCCGACCAATTCAGAGCAGGTCTTCTTTGCCGCCTGGGTTCTGCTCGAATCCGAGGATGGTGAGGAACAGGAGTATCGTATCGTCGGACCGGACGAAATCGATCGTCACCCCAGTTACATCAGTCTCGACTCGCCGCTGGCACAAGCGCTTTTGAAACGCAATCTTGATGATCAAGTCATTGTGGAGACACCGGCTGGGGTAACCAGATACTGGATCACCGATGTACGATATGAGACTCCAGACTAGGACCTGATCGTACCCTGGTCTAAAACCCCGGGTTCTCCGGGAAATAGAACAGCATCTTTATTAACCTTTACAAACGCTGTGGATAACGCCGGTCAGATCACTTCATGTGATACCACCATGCTGCAGTGGCAGCAGACAAGCCGTCAATTTGAGCGACACTTAATAACCAGACTGGAGCGATTCAATGAGTTCAATCAAAGCCGGCTGGTCCCATTCACGCTCCCCTATCACCTGATAGATGATCTGTCCCCGTTTGTTGAGCACCAATGTGGTGGGTAGCGCTTTGATTCGCCAATGCTGACTGATACGCCCGCGTTCGTCCATCAGCACTTCGAAATCGATGGGATAGTCGCGCAGGAAAGCGCTGACCGCCTCCCTGTCCTCCCCCAGATTGATCGCCAGCATTGCCAT
>JAHRHW010000211.1 GCA_019100305.1 Candidatus Thiodiazotropha taylori
CCGACGCTTCGACCTCTTTGGGATCCTCTTCATCGAAGTCACGCTGATCTGCGATCTCCGGCTGACGAAACAGCGCGTTGCCGTCAAACGACATCTTGGCATCCAGAGCGAGAAACTGACCGTCTCCAGTGATTACCAACGGATTGATCTCGGCCATCAGCGCATCCTTATCTCGAAAACAGCGATAGAGACGCTTCATGATGCGAGCGGCCAGATTGATCTGTTTACCACTCAGCCCGATACTGGCTGCCACCTTACGGCATTGAAAATCCTGCAGGCCGACGGCCGGGTCAACCACTTCATTGATCACTTTATCGGGTGATTTGGCCGCCACCTCCTCGATATCCATGCCACCGGCTGCTGAAGCGATCAGGGTGATCCGTTGATTTGCCCGGTTGATCACCAGACCAAGGTAATACTCCGCCTTGATGTCCTGCATCTGTTCTACCAATACCCGGTTGACCATTCGGCCCTGTTCACCGGTCTGCTTGGTCACCAGGTGGCTACCGATCAGTTTTTCCGCATGCTCACGCACTTCATCAAGCTCTTTCGCGAGCAGTACGCCACCCGCTTTACCCCGTCCACCTGCGTGGATCTGAGCCTTGACGACCCAACCCTCGCCGCCCAGCTGTTCCGCTGCGGTCAGCGCCTGATTGGCCGAGTGAGCCATGCGGCCTTCCGGCACTGGGATCTTATAGTGACGAAAAAGATCCTTGGTCTGATATTCATGAATATTCACGCAGCCGCCTCCTGCTTGGAGTTGCGTTCGATCTGCTCCACCTTCGACAGCATCACTTCGGCCTGGCGAATCGAAGCGGCGTCGATCATGCGACCGTCGAGACTGACCGCACCCCGACCGGCTGCTGCCGCCTCTTCCATCGCTTTGACGATACGACGTGCCCGATCCACTTCTTGCTCACTGGGCGTAAAGACCTGATTCGCCAACTCGATCTGCGACGGATGGATAGCCCACTTACCCTCACCACCCAGGGCGGCAAAAGACTTGGCGACAGCCAGATAGCCATCAGGATCGTTGAAATCACCAAAAGGTCCATCGATCGGACGCAAGCCGTAAGCCCGACAGGCCACGATCATGCGCGACATGGCGAAGTGCCACTGGTTACCCAGGTAGACATCACGCTTGCCTTCAGCATTCGCATCAGACAACACGTGATAATCGGGATTGACGCCACCCATACTGACGGTCCGCGCCTGGGTGGAAGCGGCGTAATCCGCGACACCGAAGACCAATGCTTCAAGCCGATCTGGACAACTCTGTGCAATCGCTTCCACATTCGCCATACCCATGGCAGTTTCGATCAGCGCATGCAGGTTGATCTGCTTATAGCCCTTGGCTGCTTCGATCTGTTCCAACAACAGTGCAACGAACTCCAGGTCGGATGGTTGACCGACCTTGGGTACCAACAGGGTATCCAGCTTGTCGCCGGCCTGCTCCACCACATCAACGATATCCCGATAGCAGAAGTGGGAGTCCAGGCCATTGATGCGAACGGAAACTGAGCAGTTCGACCAGTCGTACTCATTCAATGCATGGATTGCGTTTCTTCTGGCTTGCTCTTTGTCTGACGGTGCAACTGCATCCTCCAGATCGATGAATACCAGGTCAGCGCCAGAGTGCGGTGCTTTTTCAAGCATCCGCATATTACTGCCCGGTACGGCCAGTTCGCTTCTATGAAGGCGATTTTTGAAGGCCATATTGGATTCCTCCGTGTTTTTCTGCCCTGAACGCGAAACACCGGTCGATCCGGTGTTTCAGAATTCAGAATTTATCTGTTTGTAATCCTGGATGGCCGCATGCGACATCTGCATCATGTCGTGTTGCATGATTGTTTTATTGCGCCGCAGCAATAGCGTTCCAGGTCTTTCTGCCGTACTGTGGAAATTTCGATATCCACAAGCAGGGCAAGTATTTAACACAGGAGTTGCTCAATTGACAGTGACGAAAATCAGGAATAGGGAATGTTGCACGGAAGTTGCACCAAGTGGTTCGAATGGACCTTTGAGCAAGTCTGCGTGGGGCCTGGGTTTCAGCATGAGCATTAAAAGAATAGGCGACTCAATCGAGTATTCATTATTTTTATAAATAGTATTGGTTTTTTAGATATTGAGGCAGAAAGCGTCTCCTCTCGGGCCGCCAGCCCGAAGATGATTATCCCTCTAAGCTCCCGTCGGGATCATTCAATCAAGGCAGCGTCTTACCGGGTCGTACCGTGACAAAACGGTAGGGGGCGGATAACAATCCCTGTTTGGTTGTAATCAAGACTTTTGCCTCCCACTCCATGGAGTCCATGACACAAACCGGAATCATCCCCTCACCCTCGAATTGCCCCTCAGCAACCGAGTGCAGAACCACCCGGTTGTAACCCATGTTCATATCGACACCGGCGAAATCCACCTCCACCCGGTCCACCTCCACTCCAGCAACCTCCACCGCCAGTTTAAGGGGTTTCACCAGGGGTATTTCGCGGGGTTCGATTGAAAAACCGACTTCCACTTCGTCATTGATCGAAGAGAGACAGGGGGCCTTGCGCAGGTCACAACTCGGATCAACGGCTGCGGATTGACTGATCTGAGGGAACAGAATTGGCCAGGCTTTGTAGATCGCCACCAGGGTAAGTGCAGCCATCAATAGCCCAAGTGCGCCCCAAAGCAACAGATTACTCGTTGGTTGATTGTCAGATGATTCAACTGTCATTAATAGAGTGTCTTAGCGAATCTTGGTGGGTTCTTTTCAAGACAATACAAAGGCGGGATTGTTCGCGCAATCTGAAATCCCGATCAACGCATGCCGATCTATCCAACCTGGTGCAATATCCCCGTTAAAAATTGCTTGGAAGGATTCAGTATGAATAGCTATTGCTGATCCAGCAACTTTGTAATTTGTTGTTGATCAACAGGCCGGCAGTAAAAGAAAACCCTGTGCTTTCTCCCAGCCATGACGAGTCAAAAACTCAACCTGCTCCCGGGGTTCAACACCCTCAGCCAGCACCTTCAGCCCAAGTGCTTCTGACGGTGCGATGATAGCCTGGTAATTGCCATACCATTTGGGTCGAGCGGTATATCATGAATGAAGGATTGATCTATTTTCATCTCATCGACCCGTAGCGATTTCAGATAACTCAGTGAAGAGTAGCCCACAGCAAAGTCATTAATGTGTATTCTGACATCCTGCTGTCTCAAGGCGAGTAGATAACTATGCTCAACGTACAACTACGACAGTTCTCATGGGTACTCCAATCACCTTCAATGCAGAACAATCAGACTGTCTGAAGGACTAGACTATGGATCTATCTCCTCTTTGATATAGCGATTAATGTACTGTTGAGCAGTGATGTTTGACCTGACCTCCCAAGCCACCATGAAAAACGCCAACACCAGAATTAGCGGTGCTGCGTTGGGTATAACTGCCAGTACACCTAGAAGTAATAACATCCCCACACCCATGTTTCTAAATCCCCTTTTCCATACCTGACTGATGGCATCCCTCGCCATATCCGGGGTTTCGATACCCGCCTCATGAAGAGCGTTGCGCATCTCCTCATAGCCCAAGTGATGACGTCTTTCGATACGGCCGAAAGGATCTTTCAGTTTCACTGATGGATTACCCGCTATGTGCCAGCATAATTACTTGTACTGAGCAGACGATTTAAAGCAATTTGTGTTTTAAAGATATAGTTCAAAAAAAACTAATTGTCGGCCGGCTGAGAGTCGTACGAAGAGAACTGCTTAGACAGAGAGCCAGTAAAAGAGTACAAACCGGTTAGACATCAACAATCAAGCCAATGGAAGGTTGCTTGGGAGAGTATCCTGAAACGTCCGAAAAACCGGTGTGACGATTTTAGATGGCGTCCCCAAGGGGAGTCGAACCCCTGTTACCGGCGTGAAAGGCCAGTGTCCTAGGCCTCTAGACGATGGGGACAGGACTTTACAAAGACACCCTAAATGGGCAATCACTTGCAAAGTGGAGCGCGAAATCTACGGCACTTTGATGACGCTGTCAAGGTTTATCTGTTGCAAACAGAATTCGAATCAGGAATTAATCCATTCTATTGCCAGCCTGCTTAATGAAATCCTAGGACTGAAAAACCGAACGATGTAAATATGACATATATTCAGAGACTTAGAACCATCCAAATCTTCCCGCCCTATCCCACAGGCATACCGCCTGCGGACCAGCGCTCTCAGGTCTGAAACAGGGGAATCTCACTGATCGATTCCAAAGGCTCCTCTGCGTGTTGCGGGATGCCGATCAGATAACCCTGGATATAGTCACACCCCTGCTGCTGAAGAAAGGCCAGCTGAGCTTGGCTCTCCACACCCTCGGCCACCACATCGATCTGGAATGCATGCGCTAATTGAATCATGGCGATCACAAGGCTGGCATCATAGTTATCCACATTGACATTTTTCACAAAATCACGATCGATCTTCAGTATGTCGAAGGGAAACTGTCGCAGATGACTCAGGGATGCCTGTCCGGTACCAAAATCGTCCAGTGCGATTCGAGCACCTAGTGCTTTGGCTTGCTGCAGAAAGACATCGGCTTCCGCCAGCTCCTGGGTGAGTGTATCTTCGGTAATTTCCAGAATCAGGCTGCCAAGCGGCACCTCTCCGGAGACCAGGTTCTCAAGCAGACCCCGACAAAAGGCTGGGTCGTTGAGCAGTCGTGCGGAGAGATTGATCGAGACCGCCACCGTCTCTTTTCGCTGCTTACTCTGCTCCTGCTGAAAGGCGATTGCATGGGCCAGCATGGGCTCAAACAGTGTGTTGATCAGGCCCGTCTCATCCAATACATCGAGAAACACATCAGGGTCCAGCAATCCTCGATCGGGATGATCCCAGCGTAACAACGCCTCGAAACAGAAGAGTCGCCCGGTCCGGCTCTCAACGATTGGCTGAAAGTGGTAGATAAACTGCTCTGATTCCACCGCCTGACGTATTTCGTTTTCCAGTATCAGGCTATCCGAGGCCCGCTTGGTCATCTCCCCGCTGAAAAAACGATACGCCGAACGACCCTGGCGTTTTGCCTCATACATCGCGGTATCCGCATCTCTCAACAGGTGCTCAACAGAGATATCGTCGTGTGGGGCAATGGCGATGCCGATGGATGCCGAGACACGAAGTTCATTATCGGCGATATTGATCGGTTGCTTGATGGCGCTCAGTATCTTCACCGCCAGAGGCTCCATATCATCCCGGCTGTTGATCCCCTCAATCAGAATCGCAAACTCATCACCACTCAATCTGGCCACCGTATCGGAACTGCGCATCAGTGACGTCAAGCGTTCCGCGATCACCTTCAACAGCTCATCCCCAACCAGATGCCCGAGACTGTCATTGACCTGCTTGAATCGATCCAGATCGAGGAACATCAAGCCCACCATGAGCTCTCCTCTGAGGGCAATCTCCAGGGCATGGGCGAGACGATCCCGAAACAGAATCCGGTTTGGCAGCTGTGTCAGTGCATCATGATGCACCATATGATCGAGATGATTCTGCCGGTTGTGTACCTGCCGACGCATCTCACTGAATGCCTCCACCAGATCACGGGTCTCTCTGAGATTGGAACTTGGATGTTTTGCCGCATCCAGTGAACCGCTGGCTTCCATCTTCAAGGCATGCGCCGTATCCGCAATGGGTTGCAACAGATTTCGTTTGATGAACAGATAGGCGAGCACCAACATCATCAAACCCATGACTGCCATTACCAGGATAGAGACGGAGAGCCGCTTCGCTGTTTGCGTAAGCTGGGTAATATCCTCTGCGGACTGGGTGTCCAGACTCAGGTCAACAACCGACAATTTCTGTCGCATCTCATTGAACACCGGCGTAACCTGCTTCTGCATGAAGTTCAGATCCTGCCGCCAGGTCGGCTTCTGCATAACGTCCCGGACCTGATTGAAGTCAGCCATCCAGGCGAGATAATCCACTTCGATACCACGCAGGGGTTCCACCACCACAAAATCACTATTCTGTTGATGGAAATATTTCTGCAGGATGTTTAGACGCTCCATGAAACGGGCAGAGTAGTTGATAATCGTTTCGTACCGCTCCTCAGGCGCGGGATTGGATTTAGCCAGAAAGATGCCAAATCGATTTGCAATCACCAAACGGAACTCCCCGGTCATTCCCAACCAGAGCCGTTGCATTGATGAGAGCTGCGTGATCAGGTCCATCTGCTCTTCATCGTCAGATTGGATTTCATGCTGCAGCAACTGCAGATTACCCAACACCCTCTGATTGTAGGGATACATCTCATCAAGCATCAGTTGCATGGCGGGAAACCAGGCCTGCACGTCCCGTCGAACCTTGATCAACTGATTGATCTGCCGCGTCAGATGCTGCTGGTCAGCCTGCAGGGCCAAAGCAACATCCGAGTTTCCGGCAGGCAGTCGCTGCAACGACTCTGTCAGGTCGGTCAGAACCTGCTCCAGTTGGATTAATCCATGACTGACACCCTCCGGTTCCTCCTTGACAGGATCGATCAGAATTCGCTGCAGATGGTTTTCAATCAAACTCAGTTGTGTCTGGGCATCAGCAAGGACCGCGGAAGCCAGGGTGCGGGATGTAATGTTTGAAATCTGCGCCTGGGTAGAGGACTTGACCAGGCTCCAACCCACAAAGGCAAATGCGAGCAGCACCGCACCAACCAGTACCGCCAGGTATGTATAACGCCCCCGATAGGAGTCAAGTCCCGGTAAGATGGGCCTCTCTCTGTTCAGGCGCATGCAGAAAAACTCATGTTGTCACCAATCCCAGCAAACTAATCCCAAATCACTGCATAGGATGTTTGGTTTGTCCATTCATTGTTCTTGCTGAAGTATGGATTACTAAATTAAGTCGATCAGTTGATACCAACTCAATTTATCCACTCTTCAAGTCATGACTCAACGCCTGCTAAATGAGAGTTTGTCTCTGTCAGGGCTTCACGAAATTTGTACTGCGTAATACCTAGTGTATCTCATCATGGAGTCAGTTCCATTTAGAGCCGCCCGAACAGCCCAGCGCAAGGCTGACCCCAGCATACGGCGTGCTATACAGGCACCACTAAGCAGCGCAGAAGTATACAAGAAGTGGCCATGATCCAATTGACTCTGAGCAATTGATTGACGAATAAATAAAAAACCCGGACTTTTGGTCCGGGTTTTTTGTGCACTGGGTTAGATAGACCGGGATCTGATAAAGGCTATATCTCAGTCAGTTTTCCTTCGAAGACGATTTCACCATGCGGTTTCTCTGCAGGCATATCGTCCATCTCCTCGACGGACACCTTAAACACATTCTCCGATTTCGGCATCATCGGCAGGGGCATTTCATGGCGACCATCATGAGGCAACACCCCGACAGGATGTAGATTCCCATGCTGATCCTCCATCCACAATTGACAGGCCTTTCCGGCTGGCAACTGGGTGGGCTCCACCGCACTGACATTGACAAACCCATGATCAGGCTTGGCTGCAACCACCCAGCCGGTGCGATCCTGGTCGTTCATCACGACCAGTACATTGTTCATGCCGGTTTCCGGTTGCTGAGTCATCAGCATGACACCAAAAGCCAATACCAGGGTGGCCGCCACCATACCAAGATTGCGCCAGAAACTGAGGCTGTTCCAGAAGCTGGTTCCAGTGGCAGCCTGGGTGTCGCTCTGCCCATGATCGGTGAGACGGGTTTCCACCGCCTGCCACACCGCATCCGGTGGCGAGA
>JAHRHW010000212.1 GCA_019100305.1 Candidatus Thiodiazotropha taylori
ATCCTCGGCCCGAATCCCCAGCACGGTCGCCTTGATACGTAAATTGATATCCTTGGAGACCAGTACGACGCGTTTTTCCGGATAGTCGGACTGCAGGCTTAAGGCGGTGGCCAGGATATTGTTGTCCGGGGTGTTTCCCGGCAGGCTCAAGGGTAAATCCTGGCTCACCGGTTTGGTCTGAAACATCAGATGACCGGTGACTGAATCGGTTGAGCCATTGAATTGCAGGGTATTCAGCGGGATGCCCTGACTGATCGTCTCCTTTGAGACATGGCCCATCAGCTCATCCAGAAAACGGCTGGTCTGACGTACATTACGCGCCACCTCGGACATGCCTTTCTTACCTTTGTCCAGCTCCTCAAGCACCACCATCGGCAGATAGATATCGTGTTCCTTGAAGCGGAACAGAGCGGTTGGGTCGTGCATCAGAACATTGGTGTCCAGGACGAATAGACGGGGTTTCTTAGCTTGGTTTTCTGACATGCTGGGTCTCATCTACAGGCAAGCGAATAACGGCCATGGCTGTCGAGCCATGGCGATTGAAAGATAGCTGGTGCTGGTTCAGGAGAGTTTACCGGATCGCATGGCCTTGAGCGTTTCCAGGACCTCTTCTGCATGGCCTTTGACTTTCACTTTGCGCCACTCGTGGCGGAGCTTTCCATCTTCGTCGATCAGGAATGTGCTGCGTTCAATGCCACGAACCTTTTTGCCGTACATCGATTTCATCTTGATGACATCAAAGCTGTTGCACAGGGTCTCTTCCTTGTCCGAAAGCAGCTCGAAAGGGAAGCCTTGTTTGGATTTGAAGTTCTCCTGGGCCTTTACCCCGTCACGGGAGACGCCAAGTATGACCGCCGACTGACGGCGGAACTTGGCGATTGCGGCGCTAAAGTCCAGACCCTCCTGGGTGCAGCCGGGTGTGCTGGCTTTGGGGTAGAAGTAGAGCACAATGGGTTTGCCGCGAAAATCGCTGAATTTTATCTCTTTATCTCCCGTAGCCGGCAGTGGGATGTCGGGCACGGTTTTACCAATGGCGATCGAGCTCATGTGTGGGGACTCCTCCTTAGGGCCTCAGATGTCACTTGTTTCTATGAGACAGTACACTAGCCTTTGATGGGTTCGATGACGGCGTCCAGGTTGAGTGCATCACAGTAATCCATGAACTCCTCTCTCAGTACGGCGATCTGTCTGTCCGAGGGTATGCCCACGCTCAGGTGTACCGAAAACATCGGTGTGCCTGTATGGGCAGCGGAATAGCTGCTGGTGGTCATATCCTCGATATTGATCTGGCGTTCGGAAAAGAATTCCGCCAGTTTGTTGACGATACCCGGATGGTCCATGGAGACAACCTCAACCAGATAGGGTAGCTGGTTGCTGGATTGAACCCGGCCTTCAGTGCGTTTGCAGATGATGGTCAGACCAAGATCCTTCTGCAGCTCCGGCACAGCGGATTCCAGCTTGGCCAGGGTGTTCCATGGGCCCTCGATCAGCAGCAGTATGGCAAACTCACCGCCGAGAACGGTCATCCTGCTGTCTGTTATGTTACAACCCTCGTCGAGGATCTTTTTGGAAAGATCTTTGACGATGCCAGGTTGGTCTTTGCCAAGTGCGGAGATAACCAAAAAGTTTTTCGGTGTGGTCATTGAACTCTCTTAACCCCAGTTATTGTTCACGGTTGTGCCGAGTGTAACACCAGGAATGAGCCGCAAGCGATATTTCATGAGCATCTCATGGTTTATATCCGAATTGGTGAGCCAAAGCGGGCCTGTCACTCAAGTGACGGTCCGCTCAGCAGCCATATCTGGCTAAAGATAACTGATTCCACCTGGAAACCAGTACCTTATGCTCCACACACCTGCGTAGCCCGCCGCTTCAGCCTGAGAATATACACTACTTGTCAGAGTCACGAGCCACAGGCTAACATTGCGGATTGATATAAAGTTAGGGGTGTGGACTGATGTTTCACGGCAGTATGGTAGCAATGATCACTCCGATGAGTGAAGACGGCGTCCTGGACGACAACGCTTTGCGGCGCTTGGTGGATTTTCACGTCGAGCAAGGCACTGATGCCATTGTCGCCGTTGGTACCACCGGCGAATCGGCTACTCTGGACGAAGAGGAGCATTGTGCGGTGATTCGCCGGGTGGTTGAGTATGTGGCCGGACGGATTCCGGTGATTGCCGGTACCGGCGCCAATGCTACCCGGGAGGCGATTGATCTGACCCGCTGCGCCAAGCAGGCGGGGGCCGATGCTTGCCTGTTGGTGACCCCCTACTACAACAAGCCCACCCAGGAGGGGCTGTACCAGCACTTCAAGGCAGTGGCAGAGGCGGTGGATATACCGCAGATTCTCTACAATGTACCCGGCCGTACCGCTTGTGACATGCTGCCTGAGACCGTGGGTCGACTCTCATCGGTGGCCAATATCATCGGTATCAAAGAGGCGACAGGAGACCTGGATCGGTTGCATCAGATCCGGGATCTGTGTGGAGCCGAGTTTGAGCTCTACAGTGGTGATGACGCCACCGGTTGCGAGTTTCTGCTGCAAGGTGGACATGGGGTCATCTCCGTGACGGCGAATGTCGCGCCGAAATTGATGCATCAGATGGTGGCGGCGGCACTGGCTGGAAAGCGGGCTGAGGCCGAGTCTCTCGATCAGCAGCTGGCCGGCCTTCATAGTGCGTTGTTCGTGGAATCGAGCCCGATTCCTGTCAAGTGGGCGATGTCAGAACTTGGCTTGGCCGACAAAGGCATCCGGCTGCCGTTGACCTGGATGACTGCCTCATCCGAGCCTGAGGTTCGTGAGGCGATGCAGCAGGCCGGGGTTTTGTGATCGCGGCTGTTGTGGCTGCTAGGCCCTCAATATCTCCGTCTCAGACAAGGCTTGGTAAACTCGACGTTCAAATCCTTGTCATAGGCAACAGAGTACAATCTGATAAAACTTCATAATATGCGTTTAAACCCAACTCTTCTATCCCATATCCTGTTGATTCTGTTCATCTCCGGTTGTAGTTCCGACGGGGGGTTTTTCTCCGATTCGGAACGTGAATATCGCAGCCAGAAAGAGAGTGTGGACGATCTGGAGATCCCGCCGGATCTTTCAAGCAATGCAATTCAGGATGCGATGACCATTCCCGGTGCGGGAAGTGCGTCCTACGAGGAGTATGCCAACCAGAGGGAAAAGCGCAGCTTTGGCACCATCGTGGCCGAAGACGTGCTGCCATCATTTGAAGGCATCCAGGTTGAGCGGGATGGCGACAAACGTTGGTTGGTGATTGCGGCAACTCCCACAAAGGTGTGGCCCAAAGTGGTCGAGTTCTGGCGTAAGAACGGTCTGCTGCTGGTGGAACAGAATCCGGCAGTGGGTGTAATGAAGACCGACTGGCTGGAGAGTCGGGCTGATATCAAACAGGGATACATCACTGAATTCTTCCGCCAGGCACTGGGTAGTGTCTACACCTCGGCGACGAGAGACCAGTTTCGAGTGCGTCTTGATGACGGTCTGGAGCCAGGCACCACTGAGCTCTATCTGACCCATCGTGGCATGGAGGAGAAGCTGAAGGAGGATATCAGTGGCGATGCCGACACCACTTACTGGGCTCCCAGGCCGAATGATCCAGATATCGAGGCCTCGATGCTGCGCAGTCTGATGGTGCATCTGGGCGTCGCCAACGAAAAGGCACAGCAAGCCATCTCCGCACCGGATGCCAGACAGGACCGGGCTCGCCTGGTGCAGGGTGAGGAGCAGCCTGAATTATGGATTGATGAGGCCTTTGCACGGGCCTGGCGTCTGACTGGTGTTGCCCTGGACCGGGTAGGTTTTGCGGTGGAAGACCGTGACCGCTCAAGTGGTACCTATTTCGTTCGCTACAGCGACCTGGCCAATGAAGAGCAGGAAGAGAAGGGCTTCTTCTCCATGTTGGCTTTCTGGGACGACGAAGAGAGCAAGATCGATACTGAGGTCCAATATCAGGTGAAACTGCTGGCGGAAGGGGAGTCTACCCGGGTGGTGGTGAGAAATGAGCAGGGTGAAGCCGCCGATCAGGTGGCTGTAGAAACCATTTTGGGTCTGATCCACGAACAGATACGCTGATACCGATGTCTTTACGATTCGCTTACCTCGGCAGCGGCAGCCGTGGTAACGCGCTGCTTATTGAATCAGCCAATGCAAGAGTACTTCTCGATTGCGGTTTTGCGGCTCGGGAGGTTGAACGTCGCCTGGAGCAGCTGGGTGTGGACCCGGCCAGCCTGACCGGGATCCTGATTACCCATGAACATGGGGACCATATTCGGGGTGTGGGGGCGATGGCGCGGCGCTACGCTCTACCGGTGTGGATGACGCCGGGCACCTATCACAGCGCCAGCTACGGAGAGCTGCCCCAACTTGAGCTGATCGATTGTCACACTGGAGCCTGGACGATCGAGGATATCGCCATCCACCCCTATCCGGTGCCCCACGATTCAAGAGAACCCTGTCAGTTTGTCTTGACGAGTGGCAAGCAGAGCCTCGGGGTGCTCACCGACGTAGGCCATATTACGCCCCATATTATCGAGCGATTGCAATCCTGCGACAGTCTGGTGCTGGAGTTCAATCACGACCTGCAGATGCTGGCGGAAGGTCCCTATCCCCCGTCATTACAGGCCAGGGTAGGTGGCAGTCATGGCCATTTGAGCAATCAGCAGGCGCTCCAGTTGCTCAGCCGGGTGCCGGTGGAGCGTTTCAGCCATCTGATGGCCTCTCATATCAGCGAGAAGAACAATGATCCTGAGTTGGTCAAGTCGATGGTCTCCCTCCATCTGCCCGAGTTGGAAGCCCGATTCAGTCTGGCTGAGCAGAATTGTGTCAGTGACTGGTTAAGCGTTTAGTGGGCCGCGGTAGATAAGCTAACGATCAGCCGGAGCCACTAGCTACCCTGTATTGACAACTTTTCCGGGCTGGCTGGATTTCGCTTGGCTGGCCCATGGTCAACCGGTTTCAGATCACGATATCCACATAGATTAGAGCATATTGAATTACTTCAATAGCTTTGAATTTCAGTAGCTTGGATATAGACTGGTAAGTCTGATAATGAACGGTGTTGTATCCTCTTCCTGGCAACAGCGTGAAACAGCTAAAAGAATCAGGAGAGTGGAGGTTTTTACGATATGGCGCATATCGTGGTTATAGGTGCCGGCACAGGCGGGATGCCGTGTGCTTACGAACTTCGCATGGAGCTTGGTCGTGAACATGAAGTCACGATGATCAATGAACGGGAGTACTTCCAGTTCGTGCCATCCAATCCATGGCTGGCGGTCGGTTGGCGCGACCGCTCCCATATCACCTTTGATATCCGCCCCCATCTCGAGCGCAAAGGCATCAACTTTATTGCCCAACGGGTAGATAAGATCGATGCGGACGCCAATCGGCTCACGCTGGATAATGGTGACAACGTGGATTTCGACTATCTGGTGATCGCTACCGGACCCAGGTTGGCATTTGAAGAGATTGAAGGTAGCGGGCCGGATGGTTTTACCGAATCGATCTGCACCGTCGACCATGCTGAAAAGGCCTATCAGGCCTATCTTGATCTGCTAGACGAGCCAGGGCATGTGGTTATCGGCGCTATGCCTTTTGCCAGCTGTTTCGGACCTGCCTATGAGTTCGCCTTTATCATGGATTCAGACCTGCGTAAGCGCAAAGTCCGTGACAAGGTGCCGATCACCTTTGTCACCTCCGAACCCTATATCGGCCATCTGGGGCTTGGTGGCGTCGGTGACTCGAAAGGTTTTCTGGAGAGTGATTTCCGCAATCACCATATCAACTGGATCACCAATGCAAAAGTGACCAAGGTTGAGTATGGCAAGATGTTTGTGGAGCAGTTCGATGATTCCGGACACAAGATAAAGGATCATGAACTTGAGTTTAAATACTCAATGATGTTGCCGGCATTCAAGGGGGTTGATGCGGTAGCCGAAGTGGAAGGCTTGTGTAATCCGCGAGGTTTCGTGTTTGTCGATGACCATCAGCGCAATCCCAAATACCCCAATATCTATGCAGCGGGCGTCTGTATCGCCATCCCTCCAGTGGAAGCGACCGCGGTGCCGACCGGTGCTCCGAAAACCGGCTATATGATCGAATCCATGGTGACCGCGATCGTGCACAATATCGCGGCTGACCTGGCGGGCAAGGAGGGAACAACCCTGGCAACCTGGAATGCAATCTGTCTGGCGGATATGGGGGATACCGGTGCGGCCTTTGTTGCACTGCCCCAGATACCCCCGCGAAATGTGGCTTGGTTCAAGAAGGGCAAATGGGTTCATATGGCCAAGATCGCCTTTGAAAAATACTTCATCCGCAAGATGAAAAAGGGAACTTCGGAACCGATCTACGAAAAGTACATTCTCAAGATGTTAGGGATCGGTAAACTGAAGTAACATTTCGCCAATTTATCCAGCGGCAATCAGTGCCGCTGGTTTGCAGTTAACAGGCCCTCCAGGCCTACAGGCCCAACCATGGCAATCAAAAGACATCAAACCCGAAGTGTAGTGGTAGGTGGTGTGGTGATCGGCAGCGAAGCCCCGGTGGTCGTGCAGTCGATGACCAACACGGACACAGCGGATGTTGACGCCACCAGCAAGCAAGTGGCGGCTCTGGCCCGTGCCGGTTCAGAAATGGTGAGGATCACCGTGAACAATGAAGCGGCGGCAAAAGCGGTTTGCCGAATCCGTGATCGTTTGGATCAACAGGGGCTTGCTGTGCCGCTGGTGGGAGATTTTCACTTCAATGGGCATCGTCTGCTCAACGATCATCCCGACTGCGCCCAGGCCTTGGCCAAGTATCGAATCAATCCCGGTAATGTGGGCAGCGGAGAGAAGCGTGATTCCCAGTATGCGCGCATGATCGAACTCGCCTGCGAGCATCAGAAGCCGGTAAGAATCGGCGTCAACTGGGGCAGCCTGGATAAGGGGTTGGTAGCCCGCATGATGGATCAGAATGCCCATGCGGAGAGACCGTTGGATGCGGATCAGATGACCCGGGAGATCATGGTGACTTCGGCTCTGGAGAGTGCCCAGCGGGCGATCGAACTGGGTCTCTCCCGGTCACAGATTGTGCTCTCCTGTAAAATGAGCGGGGTGCAGGATCTGATCGCGGTCTATCGGGAGCTGGCCAATCGATGTGACTATGCCCTGCACCTCGGTCTTACTGAAGCGGGTATGGGATCGAAGGGTATCGTCGCCTCCAGTGCGGCCCTGGCGGTGCTGCTGCAGGAGGGGATCGGTGACACCATTCGTATCTCTCTGACACCGGAACCCGGTGGGGCCAGGACCCAGGAAGTGATCGTTGCCCAGGAGTTGCTGCAATCGATGGGCATCCGCGCTTTCACGCCGATGGTGGTCGCCTGTCCCGGTTGCGGTCGAACCACCAGTACTTTTTTCCAGCAGTTGGCCCAACAGGTCCAGACCCATCTGCGCGAACGGATGCCAGGCTGGCAGGAGAAGCATCCCGGAGTCGCTGAGATGTCAGTCGCGGTGATGGGATGCGTTGTCAACGGTCCGGGGGAGAGCAAACAGGCCAATATCGGTATCAGTCTGCCGGGTACCGGGGAGTCACCCTCTGCACCGGTGTATGTGGATGGAGAAAAAACGGTCACCCTGAAAGGGGAACAGATTGCTGAACAGTTCATCCAACTGGTGGATGAGTATGTAGAGAATCATTATCGTTAAC
>JAHRHW010000213.1 GCA_019100305.1 Candidatus Thiodiazotropha taylori
GTGAAGTGATGCATGGCAAGACCTCGCCGATCCACCATCGGGATCAGGGTGTCTTCCATGGATTGGAAAATCCGTTTCAGGCAACCCGTTACCACTCATTGGTGATCGAAACCGAGAGTCTGCCGGAGCAGCTGGAAGTCACCGCCTGGACGGAAAAAGCGGATGGCGGCATGGATGAGATCATGGGGGTGAGACACAAGACCCTGCCGATTCAGGGAGTCCAGTTTCATCCTGAATCGATCCTCACCCGGCATGGGCATGACCTGCTGAAAAACTTCATAGAAGGGGTGTAGGGTGGAGCTCTGCTGATTCTGTGCAAGCTGCCGCTCAACAGGTCGGCCCATCGGCAGGCCGGCAAACGGCATCTGATGTACACTGTCTAGTCTGAAAAACAATAAGTCCAAGGGGGGAGAGCGCGTGGAAATGCAGCAAGCCATCAATAAGGTACTGGCCCGTCAGGACCTGACGGGTGAAGAGATGACCGGTGTGATGAGAACCATCATGACCGGTGGTGCCACGGCAGCCCAGATCGGCGGTTTTCTGATTGGTCTGCGGATGAAAGGGGAGACTGTGGCGGAGATCGCGGCGGCGGCCTCAGTGATGCGTGAGCTGGCCTCCGGGGTATCGATCGGGGGACTGAGTCACCCGGTGGATATCGTCGGAACCGGTGGTGATGCCTCCGGCACCTTCAATGTCTCCACCGCCTGTATGTTTGTCGCAGCGGCAGCAGGCTGCCATGTGGCGAAACACGGTAATCGCTCTGTCTCTTCCAAGTCGGGCAGTGCCGATGCCCTGGAGGCGGCCGGTGTACGGCTGGACCTTACCCCACAACAGGTAGAGCAGTGTGTGCGAGAAGTGGGGGTCGGTTTCATGTTCGCCCCGGGCCACCACAGCGCCATGAAGCATGCCATCGGGCCGCGCAAGGAGATGGGGGTTCGCACCATCTTCAATGTGCTGGGCCCGCTGACCAATCCCGCCGGGGTGCCCAATCTGCTGCTGGGTGTCTTCAGCAGTGAACTGCTGGAGCCACTGGCAGAGGTTCTGCAGCGTCTCGGCAGCCGCCATGTGATGGTGGTGCACTCCCGCGATGGTCTGGATGAGATCAGCATCGGCGATGCCACGGATGTGGCTGAACTGAAGGATGGTCAGATCCGACGTTTCTCCATCCAGCCTGAGGATTTCGGGGTCACCCGTAACCCGCTGGAGGCGATTCAGGTCAAGGATGCGGCCGAGAGCCTAAGCACCATTCGCGGGGTTCTGGAGGATAATCCGGGCCCGGCCAGAGACATTGTCATGATCAATGCCGGCGCAGCAATCTACACCTCCGGTAATGCCACCACCCTGCAGGAGGGTGTCGATCGGGCCAACGAAGCGATTGCCAGTGGTGAGGCGCGTAGCCGGCTTGATCGCCTGGTGGTACTGACCCAGAGCTTCGATTGATATCATTGCAGTGCCGTTAACTCTGAAGATTGAATAGTAACTGACTCATCGTCAGAATTGTCATCAATCGGTTAAGTGGGCAGGGAAGTTGACTCCCCTCTTCCCTCGTGGGAGAGGGGCTGGGGGAGAGGGGGAGAATGAGTGCATTCAGTCGGCAGAAATCGCAGCGATAATGGCAGTGTGCCAATGTGGTTTTAAGTTCTACCGGATTCAACGCTTCGCGTACACCCTCTCCCCAACCCCTCTCCCATCAAGGGAGAGGGGCTTTAAAAGAAGTTTTTTGAAGATTGAGAGTAAATGAGATTGCCGTAGGCTGAGATGAAAGATACACCCGATATTCTGAAAAAGATCGTCGCCCGCAAACAGCAGGAGATTGTCGACCGGCTGGAAAAGCGCAGCCTGAAGGCTTTGCAGGAACGGATACCCGAGAGTTCCGCACCCCGTGGATTTGCCGATGCCATCACGCAGAGGATACAGGCTGGAGAGGCTGGGGTGATTGCGGAGATCAAGAGAGCCTCCCCCAGCAAAGGGGTGTTGCGCGAGGATTTTCAGCCGGCAGAGATTGCGGTCAGTTATCAGCAGGGTGGGGCGGCCTGCCTCTCGGTGCTGACCGATATCGATTTTTTCCAGGGCAGCGATGACTATCTGCGGCAGGCCCGCGCTGCCTGCAGCCTGCCGGTGATTCGCAAGGATTTCATCATCGATCCCTACCAGGTCTACGAAGCCCGAGTGATCGAGGCGGACTGCATTCTGCTGATTGCGGCCTGTCTGGATGATGCGCAGCTGCAAAGCCTGAACGACCTGGCTCACGAATTGGGGATGGACGTGCTGATCGAGGTGCATGACGAAGCGGAGCTGCATCGGACGCTGGCGTTGGATAATCGCTTGATCGGTATCAACAATCGCAATCTGCGCAGCTTTGAGGTCACTCTGGATACCACCCTTGGGTTGCTGGATCAGATTCCTGAGGATCGGATTGTGGTGACAGAGAGCGGTATTCTCGATCAGCAGGACGTCAAACGGATGCGTAGCCACCAGGTGAATGCCTTTCTGGTCGGTGAGGCGTTCATGCGCGCAGATGATCCCGGTGCCAGATTGCGGGAGCTCTTTTTCTGATCTGACTGGAGTGCACCATGCGCCGTGCGGACCGTCTGTTTCGCATTACACAGGAGCTCAGTGCCGAACGCTATGTCACGGCAGAGTGCCTGGCGGATCGGCTGGAGGTCTCAGTCAGGACCATCTACCGTGACATCGAGGCACTATCAGCATCCGGCATACCCATCGAAGCGGTTACCGGTAGAGG
The DNA here is from genome assembly GCA_019100305.1 of Candidatus Thiodiazotropha taylori. GTDB lineage: Bacteria > Pseudomonadota > Gammaproteobacteria > Chromatiales > Chromatiaceae > Thiodiazotropha. Next base: position 2,744 of record JAHRHW010000213.1, read on the forward strand.
CTACCGGCTGAGCAAAGGCTTTCGCGTACCGCCGATGATGTTCAACGATGATGAGCTAACCGCGCTGATGCTGGGTATGCGCATGGTTCAGGGTTGGTGTGATGCGGCTCTGGCAGAAGCGGCCTCCAGCGCTCTGGACAAGGTGGCGGCGGTGGTGCCTGAGAAGCTTCGCCCGGTGCTCTCACGCGAGGCCCTGCTGGTGCCCGATTTCCATATACCTTCCGAGGTCAGGTCCCATGTGGCCTGTCTGCGCCAGGCTATCACCCAGCGGCGCAAAATAGAGATCGCTTACTGTCGATGGGACGGGGTTCACTCGGATCGGGTGGTCTGGCCGCTTGGTCTTTTCTACTGGGGCTCTGTCTGGACCCTGGCGGCCTGGTGCGAATTGCGTGAAGCCTTTCGTCAGTTTCGGGTCGATCGCATCGAATCCCTGGAGATGGCCGGCGGGCGATATCAGCGGGTCACTGGCCGGACGTTACAGGACTACCTGATCAGTGTGGATGGCGAAGTGGACTGATTTAAGCGATTCAGCGGATAACAACGGCCTGCGGACCCACTCTCAATACTGACACCCCGTTGTCAGCAGGTCGTGGATAGACTGCTTCTACCATTTCAGTCAAAGGAGCCGTGCCATGGAGCCAAGAATCAGCCTGATCACCCTCGGCGTGAAGGATCTCTCGCACTCGATTCAGTTTTATCTGCAACTGGGACTGCCTCGTTTCGATTTCGATAGCGATGCGGTAGCCTTTTTTGAACTGCGGGGCAGCTGGCTCGGCCTCTATCCGAAGAATGAGCTGGGTGTCGATGCGGGGGTCGAGTTCGGTCAGGCTGAGCAGAGCCCATTTACCCTGGCCCATAACCTGCGTAGCCGGGAGGCTGTTGATCGGGTCATGGCAGAGGCGTTGAGTGCGGGGGCGTCGCTCATCAAACCGGCCCAGGAGACCTTCTGGGGAGGCTACTCAGGCTATTTCAGGGATCCGGACGGGTTTCTCTGGGAGGTCGCCCATGTACCCCAATTCTGGATTGGACCAGAGGAGATCAAGAGCGCATGAAAACCGAACCCTGCCCCTGGTGTCTGGGGCATGATGAATATGTCGAATACCATGACCAGGAGTGGGGGGTTCCCTCCCGTGACCCACAGCATCTGTTTGAAATGCTGATATTGGAAGGGGCTCAGGCCGGGCTCTCCTGGCTGACCATATTGCGCAAGCGGGAGGGTTACAGGCGGGCCTTCGACGGCTTCGATGCGAATAAAATCGCCGCCTATGGCGCGCGGGATGTGAAGCGGTTGCTGGCAGATGCCGGGATTGTGCGGAACCGGCTCAAGGTGAATGCGGCGATCGGCAATGCCCAGGCCTTCCTCGAATTGGAGGCGGGTGAAGGGTTCTCAGAATTTCTCTGGAATTTCGTCGACGGTGCGCCGAAGCAGAACCGCTGGCGCAAACTGGAGCAGGTGCCGGCCAGTACGCCGATCTCCGATGCCATGAGTAAAGAGCTAAAGCGGAAAGGCTTCCGCTTTGTCGGTAGCACCATCTGCTACGCCTTCATGCAATCGGTGGGTATGGTCAATGACCACCTGACCAACTGTCCCCGCTATCAAGCGGTGGTGGAGATGGGGGGTAGATGAGACTGGTGCTTGCCGCATAAGAAGAAGGCCGCAAACGGGCGCCAATCACCGCAGATGCCGCAAATAGCTCTAACATTGCGGCCTCTATTGGCGAAGATTGGTGTTCTTTAGCGGTTTGTTTCTTCGGCTGAGCCGTACCCTACTCGATGGTTGTGGTGGTGGCACTCAGCGGGTGCCGAAGACCACGATGGTTTTACCCTTAACGCTGATCAGACCCTGCTCCTCGAGGTTTTTCAATACCCGGCCAGCCATCTCTCTGGAGCAGCCCACGATCCGGCCGATCTCCTGTCTGGTGATGCGGATCTGCATGCCATCCGGATGGGTCATGGCGTCGGGTTCTTTACACAGATCCAGCAGGGTGCGGGCGATGCGGCCGGTAACATCGAAAAAGGCCAGATGTCCCACCTTGTTGCTGGTCTGGTTGAGGCGCTGGGAGAGCTGAGCCCCCATGGCATAGAGAATATCCTTGGTGTACTCCTTCAGATCGTGGGAAAAGAGCTGCTCCAGCCGCTGATAGCTGATCTCAGCAATCTGGCAGGAGGCGCGGGTGCGTACCATCACACTGCGCTTCGGCTCTGGGACGAACAGCCCCATTTCACCGACAAACTGCCCTTTGTTGAGGTAAGTGAGGATGATTTCCCGACCATCTTCATCTTCGATGTAGACAGCCACCGAGCCTTCCGTGATGTAATAGAGGATATCTGCCGGGTCACCGATATGGATGATCTCGGTATTCTTGGGGTAGCGCCGGCGATGACAAAATGACAGGAATCGCTGTAGATACTCAGGTTCCTGCGGTGGCGGTTTTATGATCGTCATGATCTTTGGACTCTAAATTTATTAAACGTTATATGGTATAGATCAGCCTGCCGATTGAATCAGTCATCTGCCTGAGTGCAGTCGTTGGCGATCTGTATGGCAGTAAATCTGAGCCCATGCTTCGTACGTTACGAAGTTCAATAAAAAGCCTAGGATCAAGTTTAGCAACCCCTGTCAACTTGTCGAATTTACAGTCTTCTGTAGACTCGCATAGATATAGTGTAACAAAAAACAACAAGCCATAAATTTAACGTATTTCATGTTTATCATCTATTTCCAGAACACTTATGGCGGTTTAACTTGTTTGCGGCCTGTTTGGCTGTGACCTTAGCCCCATTTTGATGTTCTTTATAAAGATGAGTGAATAGCAACTTTGGAGTAATCAATGAAAGCACGGGTCGTATGGGTGGAGGCAGCCACCATGATGGGCGAGGCCGGTAGTGGCCATGCAGTAATTATGGATGGTCCGCCGGACCATGGGGGCAGGAACCTGGGGGTCAGACCGATGGAGATGCTGCTGCTCGGTATGGGAGGCTGCACCGAGTTCGATGTGCTCTCCATATTGAGGAAGTCCCGCCAGCAGGTCACCGGCTGTGTTGTGGAACTGGAGGCCAAGCGCTCTGAGGAGGACCCCAAGGTTTTCACCGAAATTCATGCCCATTTCATCGTCAGCGGACGGGATCTGAGTGAAAAGCATGTCTCCAGAGCCATCTCATTGAGTGCGGATAAATACTGTTCCGCCTCGATCATGCTGGGTGCTACCGCGAAGATAACCCACGACTACGAGATACGTGATGAGTAGTAGCGACACTGATTTCGATGAGTTGGTTGCCGACTATTATCGCGCCTGGTTCCGCTTTCATCCATTGGCGGCTGTCTACGCCTCGGTTTCCGGCTACGAAGGTAGACTGACCGCCGACGGTGATGATGACAACGGCGCTCTGGCGAACCTGATCAGTAACCTCCTTGCCAGCCTGGATAACCTCGATTTCGAGCAGCTTGATGAGGATCGCCAGCTCGATCGACAGTTGATTCGTGGGGCCGCCCTGGTAGAGCATCGGATGTTGCTGGAGCAGGACTGGCGGTATCGCGATCCGGCCAAGTATTTACCACTCAACCAACTGCAGGAGCTGGTGGTTCGTCAACCGGAACGGCTTTGTGACTCGCTGATGGGGGTGCTGGAGCTTACGCCCAACTACCTGAGGGACGCCCGGGGCAGGTTGTCGGAACTGCCCGGCGTCGTCTCCACCCTGTGGCTGGCGGATGCTCTGGAGACTGCGGATAAGGGAGTGCCCTGGCTGAAACGGCTTGGTCGCGATCTGCCGCAGACCCGGGAGTGCTGTGCCGATCAGGGCCGTTTGCAATCCCTGGCCAGCCAGGCGGCGGAAGCCGTTGAGGATTACCAGCAGTGTCTGATCAAGAACCTGGTACCAGTGGCATCCGGCAGCGCGGATTGCGGACCGGAACTGCTGAGCTGGTTGTTGCACAACCGGGATCAGGTCGACCTCCAGGTCAATCAGGCGCTGACATTTGCCAGATCACGCCTGCAGCAGACCTATGAATCGCTACAGCAGCAGGGTCTGGATGTTGCCGATCTGAAGGTCTCCGATGGTGAGCGTCTGAGTGGTAACGAACGACTCCAGGCCTATCAGGAGGAGGCGCAGGTTCTGCGGGATTTCCTGCAGCAGCATCAGCTACTGCCCGACCCTGAGCAACCGCTGGGGTTTCGTGTCACCGACAGCTGTTTCCGCCAGCCCGATTGCGGCAGCTATCTGCGGACTCCGCAGGGTGGGGTTTTCCTGATACCTCACGATCAGCAGGTCGGAGGAGGTGAGAGCCGCTCAGCCATCCGTATGAGGAATCTCTACAGCAGCTGGGCCGGGCGCCACTATCTGGCCTGGGCCGGCGGGATCTCGGCACACAGTCTGGTGCGTCAGATCAACCCCTCTGCGGCCTTCAAGCGGGGTTGGGCTCACTACATGAGTCGTGTACTGGAGATGCGGGGATATTTTGACGATCAGGATCGTCTTCTGCTCAATCAGAGACGACTGGCGCTGGCTGAGCAGGCCTGCATCGATCTGGAGTTCCACACTGGCGAGATCAACAGCCAACAGGCTCTGCAACGCCTGAAGCCCCTATCGGATATACCCTGCTGGGCTGAAGTCAGCCTGACGGCCATCTCCAGAAGGCCGACGGACGCTTTCATGGCCCTGCTCGGTGCCGATCTGCTCGAGCAGCTGTCGAATCGCTATTTGGAACAGAATCCCGCTGCCTCGATCAAACAGCTGCATGAGCAGTTGCTGGCCCATGGGGCTGTTGCTCTGCCGTTGGTCGTGAAACGGGCTCTGGGTCAGCAGGAGTGGGATCAGTCACTGAGTGAGGTGTTGTCATGAACAGACCGGAGAGCCATATGGGGATGCGCCATGTGGCGCTGAATGTCAGGGATATGGCAAGCAGCGAGCATTTCTATGTGGAGCTGCTGGGGATGGGGATCGAGTGGCGTCCGGATCCGGA
>JAHRHW010000214.1 GCA_019100305.1 Candidatus Thiodiazotropha taylori
AGTGGACTTAACGGGGTTTCCGGCACAAAGGCCTCCACCAGTTCCAGCTTACCCAAGATCCGTAGAATCCCGATCATGGTCTCAAACTTGCCATGTCCCTGGATCGTCGAGCGGTAAGTTTTTGCTGTGATACCCAACTGATCCGCAATCGTCTTCTGGGTAATATTGGCTTCAAGGCGTAACTGTTCGATACGCTCACCCACTTCCGATGCAAGGGCCTGGTTACTCATCCTGTAAAGGTCTCTAGAGGTCATTTATTTCCCTTTATAAAGATATAATTGATTATAAGGGTATATTTTTATCCTATATTAATCACAATTATAGCCGAATCCGGCGATTAATAAGTATCTTTTTACCTTTCATATTATTATTGTTGTTTAATAGGTATTTTTTTACCTTTTTTATTAACCATAAATCCTTCAATTTGTTCAATTAAACTGGAATTTCGAGCTTGGCATGGGCTGACAACATTTTTATCCATACCCCCTCCCCTTGCTGTTACCCCCCCTAAAACCGTTGTTTGCAGTTCAAGGCCTCTCGCTACAAGCACCGGATTCCTATTACTTCAGCCCTCCATTTTCAGGGTTTGGAGATGATCCAGTCATATCCACCGAAATTCAGCCGAGTGTTGCCGCCCTACCCCAGGCGGACGCGGTTACTGACAGACTGTTTTCGGTGTATTCAACTACAGAGTACGATTATCATCAGCAGATTGAGTAAATAACCCAGAGCACTTTTAACCGCGCCATGAAACCTTTCAGCCCCAGTCACTCACAACTTTGCACAGGGTCCATTCTCATAATCTTGTTTCTACTTTCGGTACCAGTCTTCGCTGATGACTTCCAGGCCGCACTGGTGTCGGCCGCACTGGAACGCACCCAACACAGTGTTAGATATGATGGATCCTACTATTCGATTCCCTACCCCGATGGAGATGTACCCTCCAGCATCGGAGTCTGTACCGATGTGGTTATTCGCAGCTATCGTGCTTTGGATCTGGATCTGCAACAGCTTGTGCATGAGGATATTGCCAAACATTTCAGTGACTACCCTTCGCAAAGAATCTGGGGATTGACCCGACCCGACCCGAACATCGATCATCGCAGGGTACCGATTTTACAAACCTTCTTTCGCCGCCACGGAATCGCTTTGCCTGTGACTCAAAATGCCGCAGACTATCAGGCCGGCGACCTGGTGACCTGGATGTTGCCGGGCAACCTCCCGCATATTGGCATTGTCAGTGATCAACTCGATCAGGGTAGTGGTACCCCTCTGATTGTGCACAACATTGGGGCTGGTCCAGTTGTCGAGGATATGTTGTTCCACTATCAGATTACCGGCCACTATCGCTACTGGCCTGAACCCTAGCCTGGATCCTGAAGTGGCCGGATTGGTTGAGTGATCCAAGCAAATCCCCGACATTCGTTGGGAATCCGATAGCAGCGCTTGCAGTTAGCTCCTAAGGCCAGTTGACTCATCTGACATAAATTTTGGCATCCTCTGTGAAGCCGGATACATCCGCAGAGGTCTGGCCATGAAAGATCTCGACCTTCAGACGCCCCTCCTGCAACAGTTGAACAAGCACCACCGCATCGATAAACGTGTAGTTATCCATCTCCAGCCCCTGAGTGAAGCTGGATCTGTCCCAGGGTATGCCGTTGTCATAGTAGTCGTAGCTGACCAGGTCATACTTGACCAGACCACTTGAAGTTGAGACCTCTGCCGGATCCGGCGTGTTGCCAAGCACTCCGAACTGTTTTTGCTCACCCGCATAGTCACCGAAAGAGGCGATGATATGGCTTGGTACGATATAGTCATAGGCAAATGAGAGATGCCCCAGCCAGTAGTTGTTTTGGTCCAGGCCGGCATAGCCGTTGGTATTCTCTTCGAACCAGTTACCCACCAGCCGGCCACTGATATCATGATCGATCTTTCCACCGATGGGTTCTACCGTACGCAGGGACTTGGCAATCAGGCTGGCACGGATGGTGTCGTTAAAGTAGTCAAATGGATCCGGTGTGTGGATCTTCCAAGGCTCTGCAGTGTAACTGCTGGGGTTGATGAATCCGCTCAGGGTCATGTTGTAATCCACCAGATTGTAATCCACTGAACCGGAATAACTGCCCAGTACTTCTCCAGCCGCGACTGAGATGCTGGTGCTGACATATTGACCATCTGTCGGTGCGTAGGGAGTCAGCTTGTCAGAAAGGTTATCCACATGGATGTAGATCGATTGCAGACTGTTTGCGTGATCGACAACAAACCGGTAGTCATCATTATTGAAATTGCCCATGTGTTGAATACTGGTCACGGTACCATCAGCCGGAGCATAGACATCGATCTCTATGGCTTCATTCTCACCGAAATCGGGGGCGACATAGTATTGGTGATCGATCGGCGTGACATGATTACCGATCATCCCTCCGAGCGGCAGGATGAACTCAATCTTCGACAGGTCCAGGGGTGGGAAATTGAAGAGTACTGACTGATTGTCGGTATCCGGTGTTGTCTCATCTACCGTCTCGGTATCAGTTTGGGTATCGCTGTCACCATCGTCACCACTTCCGCCACCACCTCCACAACCGATGCTCAATAAGAGAAGCACCCCCAGTAACCAGCCAACCCTTATGTTTGCGGTCTGATTAGCAACATCGGAGATGGACATGACGCACTCCCCTTATGGTGATCTGATAATACTAATGGAAGTATAGACCTACCTATCATGTGGTTTTTGAGCCTCAGTCAGCAGACTGTTTATCCGCACTACCCCCCTCTGAAACGAGGCACAATCTGACCTAATCACCGCCAACGACCGTTCTCCATCATGAGCAACGAACAGCCTATAAACACCGATTTACAGCGCGACAGCGGCATTCAATCCAGGTTGTTCGGTGAAAAACCGAGACCCGCCAATTTGGCATATAAATTTTCTTTAAATAACAGCCAGTTACTAACCACCCCATGGATTGACACGACAATTTGTCATGTTCTTGGTTTGCATCGACTCTCTGCCGTTTAATTTTTTTCCATAGAAGACAAAGGGATATCTCCACCATTCCATACCTGGCATAGGGATTGCTGTTTTTACGTGAATCAGTTCGCACGTTTGCCATAAAAACCGACATAACAGCGTGTTGTACCAATCGGGCTTGCTTACTGCCGACAGTGAATCGATGCCGGCTGGCATCGTGACCTGTAACGAAACCAATTGATAACTGACACAGGCCATGGGGTGACCTAGATGATGAAACAGTGGCTCATTCAAATAGAGCAGTGGTTGTTCGGTGAAGATAAAAAACAGCAGAAGCCTGAACTGAGTAGTTCTGATGAGCCCAATCCCGTCCGCAGGCGACTCTTCAGGCAGGTTGCCATCGGTGCCGCAGGTGTCACTGGCACAGCAGGCTTGGCAAAGAGCGTTGTCGATGCCGTTCCAGAGCCCGACTTGAAGAAGAAATACCGTCACGATGCCTTGAAAGGAGAGACAGAACTCAGAGAGAGGGAATATGTGGTCATGACCAACCAGGAGAAGGAGGCAATGCTGCAATCGTTCATTGATAACTACAACAATAAATCCTGAACAGCATGAGATGGTTCACGCCTATTTGATAGCCACTCGATCAGAGGACAACCATGCCGAAACAAGATTCGAGCAAAACAAAAGATAACAAACTCACCAGCCGCCGGGATTTCCTGCGTAGTGCGGGAAATTACACGGTGGCCTCACTCTCCGGCGCAGCGATGCTGCTCTCCGATCCAAAACCGGCAAAAGCCAATGTGACCTGGGAGGAGCATTTCCAAAAAAATTATCGACTGATGACAGACGAGGAGAAACAGCAGGCCATCGAACGCCTCGAAACCCGCTATACCGAAGAGTACGGCAAGCCGGTTACGGTCGATGGCAGCCCGTCCATGGAGGGGGTTCTGTTTGGATATGCGCTGAATATTCAGAAGTGTATCGGTTGTCGACGATGCGTAAAGGCCTGTGTGGCTGAGAATAATCAGTCCCGCGGAGATGAGCAACAGATCGAGTGGATCCGGGTACTCCGCATGGAGAAGGGGAAATTTTCAGAAGCGGACAGGGACCAACATGGTTACCCGGAATCCTTTGGCGTTCAGGTGGGCGGGAATGCCTACAAACCTGCCGGCGTGGTGTTGGAAGGCCAACACTACTACGAACCGGAACAGGTTCCGGAAGAGGATGCCTTCTATTTTCCCATGCAGTGCATGCAGTGCGAGAAGCCGCCATGTGTCAAGGTCTGTCCGGTACGCACAACCTACCGTGACCCGGATGGTATCGTCGTCATCGACTACAACTGGTGCATTGGTTGCCGCATGTGTATCGGTGCCTGCCCCTACTGGGCAAGACGCTTCAACTGGGGTGAACCCAATCTACCCAAGGAGGAGATGAATCCTGTCACTCACTATCTTGGAAATCGACCACGTATGAAAGGGGTTGTTGAGAAGTGCTCCTTCTGCGTTCAACGCACCCGCAAGGGCCGCTGGACGGCCTGCGTCGAGGTCTGTCCGGTTGGTGCTCGCAAATTCGGCAATCTGCTCGATCCGAACAGCGAAATCCGCAAGGTACTGGCCAAGAAGAAGGTCTTTCGACTGCGAGCAGACCTCAATACCTATCCAAAGTTTTTCTACTACATGGATTAATCGGAGATCCCCAAATGCGTTTTCTTCATTTTGTGGTCGATTACCTCAAGGCAGGATTTACCGGCGGCATCCTATTCTGGCTCTGGATGCTGTTCCTGCTGTTTTTCATCATGCTCTGGGGTTATGGCGAGTATGTACAGATCGCCAATGGCATGATTGTCACCAATCTTAACGATCAAGTCACGTGGGGATTCTATCTGGCCAATTTTGTCTTCATGGTGGGTGTGGCGGCAGCTGCTGTGACCGTGGTTTTTCCCGCCTATGTCTATAAACACAAAGAGCTTCACCGAATCGTGGTGCTGGGTGAAATGATCGCCATTGCAGCAGTCGTCATGTGTCTGCTGTTTGTGATTGCACACATGGGCAGACCGGACCGATTGTGGCATATCCTGCCGGTCATCGGCATTTTCAACTTCCCCCATGCCATGTTGACCTGGGATGTGATTGTACTCAACGGCTACCTGCTACTGAATATCATCGGCGGTTACTACTACCTCTATAAAAAATACACTGGCGGTGAAATCAACAAATCCTTCTATATGCCGGTTGTCTATATTGCCATTGTCTGGGCATTGAGTATTCACACGGTTACCGCCTTCCTGATCAATACCATGCCGGCACGCCCCATGTGGTTCCATTCGATGATGCCGATCAAGTTCATCACCACCGCTTTTGCCGCCGGTCCATCGCTGATCATCGTTGTATTTTTACTGGTACGTCGTTTTACACCGATGAAAATCGCTGATGAAGCCTTTCATCTACTCTCGCAGATCGTGGTCTGGTGCCTTGGTATAGCGCTGTTTCTGACCATGTCGGAAATCGTCACTGAACTCTACCCCTCAACCGAACACTCCCTGGGCCTGCAATATCTGATGTTCGGACATAATGGTCTGAATCGTCTGGTGCCCTTCTTCTGGACGGCACTCTCCCTGATGGTGGGGTCCTTCATACTGCTTCTGATCCCCAGCATAAGAAAAAATCTGAAGCTGCTACCGTTTATCTGTATTGCCGCATTCGTTGGTATCTGGATCGAAAAAGGTATGGGATTGATGCTGCCCGGCGTGATTCCAACCCCGATTGGTGAGTTTGCTGAATATACCCCAAGCCAGATTGAATTGATGGTGGTGGGTGGTATCTGGGCAATTGGTTTCTTCCTGCTCACCTTCATGCTGAAAGGCGCGGTGGCCGTACTGCAGGGAGAGGTTCGTTACAGATCCGGAACCAGTGAGCCAGCAGTTTCGAAGCAGCAGGCCGAAGCGGCAACCTGAGTGAATGAAGCTTGGTATGAACAGACAAACTCGATTGGAGAAAAATATGACATGCTATCGATTTCGTCAAACACTCATTGGTTTATGCCTGCTGCTCTTTCTTTTCACTACCCCTCTGCTCGGCACAGAAAACCAGACTGACCAGGAGTGTTTTGAGAGCCGTGACGGCATGTCACAGGTCAGGGTAGAGGAAATCAGCCCGGGGCAGGTTAATGTCAAGTGCTCTTCAACCACTGGGGGAGTGCTCTGGTGGGGTGACCCCTTCGCCGGCACCATTCCCATGGGAGACATGGATATCGAGGCTGACTACTCCACTGAAGAGGCGGTGGTGAAACCCCGTGAGCCAGAACTCGATAAGAACAAAATGTTGACCATCTGCAGCATGGCCTGTCACGACGGTAATTATGTGCCGATTCCCCATAGCAAAAATCCGCGTCGACTCAAGATGCACCTGGATACGGTACCAGACGCCTTGAATTTAAAGCATGGCAAAGGGAACATCTGGTGCCTGGATTGTCATCATCTGGTGGAACGCACCAAACTGATCGACAACTTCGGATACTCGATCAGTTTCAACCAGCCACAGAAACTCTGTGGAAAATGTCATGGGCAGGTCTATCGATCCTGGCGGGATGGTCTGCATGGCAAACGGATCGGCATGTGGGACAAGGGAGGCAAAAAACGTTGGTGGGTCTGTACTGAATGCCATAACCCACACGACGTCGAACAGGGCGAGAGAAATTCAGGCTTTGCTCAGCTACGCCCGGAATCGGCGCCAAACCTGCCCAAGGGAATGACCAATGCAAACCACGAACGAATGCATCATGGCGCACACTCTGATGGAAACGCTCATGAGTGATTCTGCAGGCTGAACCAACGCAATCATTTAACACTTGATAAATCCGGTGATGTCAAAGAAAGCCAGGCTCTTTAACCCCATACTTGGAACCTATCCAGTTTATACGCGGAAAATTGTCATGTTAAGTCAAACCAGAATGATCAGCGCAACTCTATTTGTCGCCTTATTATTGGCATCGGCCTCTGTACTGGCTATGGATGCTGCGACGCTCTATCACGAACGGACCTGCATTGCCTGTCATGGTGCTGATGGCAAGCAACCTGTGATGGACGAATATCCAAAGCTGGCCGGTCAAGCTGAGGCTTATCTATTGACTCAAATGAAGGATATCAAGAACGGTTACAGGACAAACGCACATTCCGTTGCCATGCAAAATGTTATGCACCTTGTGAGCGACGAAGAGATTGCCGTATTGGCAAAATGGCTTTCGTCTCTACCTGAATGATAAGTCTATCCAAAAACTGCCATTTGGTTGAACTGCCTACATCACGCAGGCCAGGCATCATCAACCAAATCAGCAACCTGCTGATAATAGGTATCTCGATCCAACCCAAGGATAGTGGCACCGAAAATTTCTGCATCGTTTGCTGTCGCGAGATCGCCGTAATTGACCAGCACCAACTGATAGAGAATGAGCTTGGGAAGATCGTCGTGTCGGTTTTCAAAATGATTATGTATCAAGATGGTATAGCCGTCATCGGGATTCTCGGAGACCGGCTCCGTCCTGGCAAACATACCGGGATCGATACCCTCGGAGACAAATCTGAGCGTTACCGGATAGCGGACGGATTTTCTGTCTTCAAGCATCTGAAGTACAGTCTGGTAGTCAATTACTGGAGCATAGCGTTTGCGTATATCTTCTGCTTTTTCACGAGCGTGCAGAGAAACCGCGCTGTGGACAACCTTTC
>JAHRHW010000215.1 GCA_019100305.1 Candidatus Thiodiazotropha taylori
TCGGTGATCCGCTATCTGATGAAGCGACGCAATCAGTTCGGTCATCTGCATATCCTGCAAGGGGTCAAACACTCGAATGATCTGATTTGGCGGGAGCAGTACGACGCCTGGGCCAGGGAGCCGGATGTCAATGTGCTGCTGGCCGCCGATGTGGTAACCCGTGAGTGGCATGGTCAGCAGGGGATGGTTACCGAACTGATCGGACAGCTCAATCTACGTCATGGTCGCACCATCGCAATGTTGTGCGGGCCGGAAATGATGATGTTGGCCGCCATCGCCAATCTGCGGGATCTTGGGATTGCCGATCACCAGATCTGGTTCAGTATGGAGCGCAATATGCAGTGTGGCATCGGACAGTGCGGCCACTGCCAGATCGGTGCCAAATATGTCTGTCAGGATGGGCCGGTATTTTGTTACTCCGAACTGGCGGATTTAATGGGAGCGAAAGGCTTTTGATCTCTCCAAGGCTTAAACCCTATCCGCTGTATTGAGCAACCCATAGAGCTGGGCAACGATTATGGCCACAGATAAACCGAAACTCGCTGTACACAAATTCAGTTCCTGCGATGGCTGCCAGTTGGCGTTGCTGAATCTTGGAGAACCTCTGCTGGCGCTGCCCGGGCTGGTGGATATTGTCCATTTTGCTGAAGCAGGCCCGAATTCGCCGGACCAACCGGTGGAGATCTCGCTGGTTGAAGGGAGTGTCTCCACCCCGGAGGATATTGAACGGATTCAACAGGTCAGACAGAACAGCAAGCTGCTGGTAAGTATCGGAGCCTGCGCCACCAGTGGCGGTTTGCAGGCGCTGGGCAACTTTGCCAACCGTCAAGAGTGGATGGCATCGGTCTACAGCGACCCTGAAAACATCGAACTTCTGAACAGTTCCGATCCCATCTCGAAACATGTCAAAGTCGATCTGCAGATTCAGGGGTGTCCGGTCAATTCCACTCAGGTGATCGGTGCTTTGAGGGATCTGCTCTCAGGGGTTGCCCCAAGACCGGAAGTCCACTCGGTCTGCATGGAGTGTAAGCGCAAAGGTCTGATCTGTACCATGGTGACGAAAGGGGATCCGTGTATGGGACCGGTCACATTGGCCGGTTGCGGCGCTCTGTGTCCGGCTACCGGTCGGGGTTGCTATGGCTGTTACGGCCCGGCAGAGCAGCTCAATGATCGTTCCATCTCCGATCGATTTGAACAACTTGGTCTGGATGCACAAGCCGTACTGAGGCGTTTCCGCTTTATTGCCAACAGTGCAGCCGGCTTCAAAGCAGCCAGTGAAGGGCTGCGAGGTGATACCGATGGCTGAGCATCGCGATATCCATATCAACGTACCCGTATTGACCCGTGTCGAGGGCGAGGGCGCCCTGGAACTGGACATTGTCGGTGGTGAGATCGAGCGGCTCAATCTGCGTATCTTCGAGCCTCCCCGACTGTTTGAGAAATTTGTCGAGGGCTATGAACGCAACCAGGTCATCGACATGGTTGCGAGGATCTGCGGGATCTGCCCGGTCGCCTACCAGATGAGTGCCGTCCAGGCGTTTGAGCGCCTCTCGGGTTTTACCCCGGACCCCTGGGTAGAGGGGATGCGCAGGGTGATGTATTGCGGTGAATGGATACAGAGTCATGCCCTGCATGTGCATCTGCTTGCGGCACCGGATTTTCTCGGTTTCGATTCCGTCATCGCCATGGCGGCAGACTACCCGGACGCGGTGCGCCGCGGTCTGCAGCTGCAAACCCTGGGCAATGATCTAATCGCGATGTTTGGTGGTCGTTCGGTACATCCGGTGGGGATCAGGCTGGGTGGTTTCTATCGGGCGCCCGATCGCTCTGCGGTGGAGAAGATGCTGCAACGCTTGCAGGCGGCTCTGCCGGAAGCCGAGGCGCTGATCGGTTGGACAGCGGGGTTGAATTTTCCCGATGACGATCAATCCTTCATCAGCGTGGCGCTGAGTGATCCCGATGAGTATGCCATTGGTCAGGGAAGGCTGATTTCCGGGCAGGGGCTGGATATCGATATCTGCTATTTCGACAGCCACTTCAAGGAGATTCAGTCCCCCCATTCAACCGCCCTGCATTGCGAACTGGAAGGGCGACCCTATCTGACAGGCCCACTGGCAAGGTTGAATCTGAATTTCCACCAGCTGCCGCCAGAGGTGCGCAAGTTGATGGAAGGCTGCGGTATCAGTTTCCCCAGTCACAATATGTTCCATAGTATCGTGGCCCGTGCAATCGAACTCTACTTTGCCATCTCCGAGGCAATTCGTTTGTTGCAGGATTATCAGAGTCCGGCAGAGCCTTACCGGGAGGTGGAAGCGGTGGAGGGGAATGCCTTTGGCTGTTCCGAGGCACCGAGGGGGATCCTCTGGCACCGTTATGACGTGGATGATGCCGGTATTGTGCGTTACGCGCGGATCGTACCGCCAACCAGTCAGAATCAGGGACGCATAGAAGAGGATATTGCCCTGTCGCTGCAAAAATTCGGCCTGGATCAAACGGATGAAAAGCTGCGGCTGCGAGCCGAGCAGGTCATACGCAACTACGACCCGTGCATCTCCTGTGCAACCCATTTCCTCAAGCTGAACGTCACCCGCGGATGAACAGAATCATTGGTGTAGGTTCCCCTTTTGGTGCGGATCAGGCAGGCTGGCTGGCGATCGATCACCTGCAGGGCTGTCAGCTGGCAGATTGTGAATTGATCAAGCTGGATCGCCCAGGCAGTGGATTGTTGAGCTACCTGCGGGATGCGGATCAGGTGGTGCTCATCGATGCCTTGAAATCGGCTGGCAGGGCCGGTGAAGTTTCACTGATCAGTCGGCAAGAGTTGGCGCAGTGTCAGCAACTCACGTCATGCCATAGCTTCGGCGTATCGGAAGCCTTGGCACTGGCCGAACAGTTAGGGGAGTTACCGCAACAGGTCTCGTTGCTGGGCATTCATACCGGCGATGATCAAAATAGAACACCTGCATTGGATGTGGTCTCACTCGAACAGCAACTCCAAACCCTGCTGGCGGATCGCTGAGCATGGCCTGTTTAGGTGCCGGGTTGATAACCTGCTTTTAATAGAGTTTTTCGACCCGGCAGGAAGTGGGATATCTCCGTTGCTGCTGCAATCAAACATTTCACGGATGTATGCGATGAGATGATCTGAATGCCCCATAAGAAATTCCGGCTTGTGCCGCTATGATCTCCAGAGGTTGAAGAGTTTGGTTGGATTATTTGATTCCGGGATTGGTGCATGAAGCTGAAACAGATCGGGCGTTTTCAGGTGGGCAAAGAGCTGGGCTCGGGTAATCAGGGTACCGTCTATCTCTGTCACGACAGTCAGCTGGAACGCCAGGTAGCGATAAAGCTGCTCGATAAGGTATTGCAGGATGCTTCATTCCGCGATGAAGCGCGCACCATGAGTAAGCTGCAGCATCCCAATATCGTCTCGATCTACGAAGCGGGTGAGCACCAGGGTACGCCATTTCTCGTCTTCGAATACGCTCAGGGTAAACTGCTCTCAGACCATATTCAGGGTGACCCACTGGAGCTCCCTTTGGCGTTGAAGATCTTCGAAGGTCTGCTGGATGGCATGAGCCAGGCTCACCGGGCAGGGATCGTCCATCGGGATCTGAAACCGTCGAATATCATCATCGGAGAAGATAAGCAGCCGAAGATCATGGACTTCGGTATCGCCAGATTGCTCTCTGAGGCGAAAGGTCCCGACAAACAGCTGATTGGCACACCCAGGTATCTGGCTCCCGAGTATATTCAGGCGGGAGAAGTGGGCCCACAGGCGGATGTCTTTGCCTTGGGATTGATGCTGGACGAGATGTTGACCGGCATGCCGGTGTTCAGTGGCCAGAATCAACAGATCGTCATCGATGCCATTCTCAAGCTGGAGCCCAAGCCGCCGTCCCAATTCAACTCCGCAGTGGATGAAAAACTCGACCGTTTCATCCTCAAATCCCTGGAGAAGGATCCGGCGCTGCGCTACAGCGATGCCCAGGAGATGCGGGATGCCTTCAAACAGATCTTCAAGTCCCCTGAAGCGGAGCCGGCATCCGATGTGGAGGCGAGCGGTACCGTCGATTTTCTACTGCGGCGGATGAAACGTAAGAGTGACTTTCCCGCTTTGTCCCAATCGGTTCGCAGCATCAATGCCATGTCGGATGTGAGCGATCGCAGTGTCAATCAGATGGCTGGTGTAATCGTTAAGGATTTCGCTTTAACCAACAAGATACTCAAGGTCGTCAACTCTGCCTACTATGGTCGGTTCTCCGGTCATATTGGAACCGTTTCCAGAGCGGTTGTGGTTCTTGGTACGCAGGCGATCCGCTCTCTGGCCGCTTCGCTGATATTTTTTGAGCATATTGAGAATAAACAGCAGGCCGACTATCTTCGGGAGTTGGTCTCATCGGCGCTGTTTCGCGCCACCCTGGCACAGAATGTGGCTGATGAGATCGATCAGCAGGAGGCTGAGGAGTACTTTCTCACCGGCTTGCTCAGTGATCTCGGTAAAGTGCTGGTCGCCTTCTACCTGCCGGAAGAGTCAAAAGAGATTGAACGGTTGATCGAAGTTGAGAAGAAGGAACCGGTATCGGTGCAGCACACCGTGCTTGGGGTCAGTTTTGAAACCATCGGCATTGAAATTGCCAAGCAGTGGAATTTTCCCAAACCGTTAACCGACAGTCTTAAATCCTGGCAGGGGGACCACTCGCCGGTCAATCGGACTGAGAAGCGTCGATTGGTTTCCCTGTTTGCCGATGAGGCGATGAAGGTGATTGTCGAGAACGGCTCTGACGATAAGGCCGCATTGGATAGCCTGACTAAAAAATATTCCAAGAGCCTGAAGCTTGGCAGTAAGAAAGTGGCTAAGCTGACAAAGCAATCTGTCGAGGATTTTCAGGAGTTGGCCGAGGCCATTGCCACCGATGTGTCGAGCAGTTTTGTCAAAAAACTCAAGGACGGTCAGGAAATACCAGCCAAGGGTAGTGCAAAAAAGCGGGAAAAAACCGGCACAATCACTCAGGATGGTTTGGACAACACACAGATACTCGATGAGGCTACCCAGACACTTGATGAAAAGAGTGTAGAGCAAGCCGTGCATAGTGGAGAGGATACGGAAGCACTGCTGATGGATGGTCTGCAGGAGGTTACCGGAATGCTTGTGGGAGACCATAGTGTCTCGGAAATCTTCAATGTTGTATTGGAGACCATGTATCGGGCCGTCGGTTTCAAACGGGTGATCCTGGCGTTGCTGAATCCAAAGCAGGGCGAGATGGTGGGGCGGCTCGGGTTCGGCGACTCGGCCGATGATTTTACCAAGGCGTTTCATTTCTCCACCAAGTACCGGGTCGATGTGTTTCATGGCGCCATGAAAAACGCGGTTGATGTCTATATTGCCGATGCCACGGATAAGAAGATTCAGGGCGACATCCCCGACTGGTATAAAAAGATCTCAAAGGCGGGCTCTTTTTTAATCTTTCCCATTGTGGTCAATAAACGCGCTGTTGGTTTGATCTATGCGGATCACACCAAACCGCACGGGTTGGCGATAGATAAAAAGCGATTGAATCTGTTGAAGTCTTTGCGGAATCAGATTGTGTTGGCGGTTAAGTCTTGAGTTTTCAGTCTGCCAATGAATGCGAATAAATGCATATGTTGATTGTGTAGATTATTCGGCCCCGGTTTTTATTTAGCGCGAAAGGCTGTAAATCGCAAACTAAAAGCCCCTCTCCCTTGATGGGAGAGGGGTTGGGGAGAGGGTGTACGCGAAGCGTTTTAAATGGCTAAAACTGGATCCGTGAATTCAGCCAAAAGAAAAGTGCATTGAGTTTTTAAGAAGACTAAAGCGCTTATTCTCCCCCTCTCCCCCGGCCCCTCTCCCACAAGGGGAGAGGGGAGCTATTCTCTCCATTTGTTTGGTAGGCCTCTGCTTTGTGCTTTTCTTTAACCATCACCTACTGCTTGGTAATCTCTTCCAGGTCGGAGATCTTTATAGGTTAGAGAAATCAGTTGAAATAAACCGTAAGTATCAGTTTAACAGCAGTTGACAGGGTAGCAGTGAGGGCCTGTGATTGTTAAGGCTATTTTCGACTTGAATAAAGTCCGCTTTCCAACACTAACCCATAATAACCAATAGTGTTTATTCGCGTTGATTTGCGGACTGATATTTAAAGGATTTCTGAAGGGGTTTTAAATCGCGGAGTGGCTGTTTTTTTACCGCCCTGAAACGAAGCACCGGGTTACAGATGGTGTCTCTGTAACCCGGTGCTGAGTGCCAACCAATCGGTTGTCGGTGCAAATCCTTTTGCGCTGCTCTTTACTACATGGTGTCTTTCGCTACGACATTGGAGAGGTCACTTTCATTCCCTGAGAGGTCGTATGCTGTGATTGCGAAGTAGTAAGTACCGGTTTCCAGATTTTCAAATACATGGTTGCTGATTGTGCAGTCATCCACATCCATTACGGGTGAGAGATTACTGTTGCTGGTTCCCATGTAGAGTCTGTAGCCGGAGATTTCACTCAGATCCAGTGAGCTGCCGTCGGTTCTGGTGGCAGGTGCTACCCAGTTGAGTGAGACGCTACCGGTGGTAGGTGTGGTCTGGGAAGCTTCCACGACCAGGGTCAGTGGGCTCAGGGAAGCTGTGTCAGTACCGTCGGATACACTGATCACGATGTTGCTGTAGCTGCCTTCGTCCGCTTCTGCCGGTGTGCCGCTCAGGGTGCCGTTGCTGCTGTTGAAGCTGGCCCAGCTTGGCAGGTTGCTGATGCTGAAGGTCAGGCTATCGTTGTCTGCATCGGATGCGGTTGGTGTGAAGACGTATCCGTCACCGACAACCACACTCTGATCAGGTGTGCCACTGATTACTGGAGCATTGTTCGGTGCTTCCACATCATGGATGGTGACAACGCTGACGGATGGATCGTTCAGGGTGTAACCGGTGCTTGGCTCGTTGAGGTGAACTTCGAAGGTCTCCGCACCCTCGTCTGCTGTATCAGACATGGTGTTGATGTTGATGGTCTTGCTGGTTTCGCCATCGAGGAAGTTCAAGGCTGTCCAGACATATCCGGTATAGTCCTGGGAATGTCTGGCTTCGACGCCGTAGGTTCCGAAGTTGACGGTTGCTGCGCCATTACCGTTGTTACGGGTAACGGTCAGGGTTACGCTGCTGCCTTCTTCCACATCGTAGCCGTTGCTGGCGAACTGGAAGGTGCCGCCTTCTTCAGCCACATCGGCAACGGTGATGGCGAAAGGTGACAGACTTGCCTGCTCGCTGCCGTCGGAGACGCTGATCACGATGTTTGAGTAGCTGCCGGCTGAGTTGGAGTCAGGGGTACCGCTCAGTTGGCCGGTGCTTGAGTTGAAGCTGGCCCAGCTTGGCAGATTACTGACACTGAAGCTCAGGGCGTCGCCATCGGGATCGCTGGCTGTCGGAGTGAAGCTGTAGGCGCTGCCTTCATCCAGACTGGTCGCCGGTGTGCCACTGATGGTCGGTGCACGATTGGTGTTGGAGACCGTGATGCTGAATGCGCTCAATGAAGCGCTGGCGGAACCGTCAGAGACACTGATGCGAATGTTGCTGGTGGTGCCGGCATCATCCATGCCCGGTGTGCCGCTGAGTACGCCGGTGGCGGTGTTGAAGCTGGCCCAGGAGGGACGATTCGCGATGGAGAAGCTGA
>JAHRHW010000216.1 GCA_019100305.1 Candidatus Thiodiazotropha taylori
GCCGGGCCGATGATGGCCTCAACCGACTCAAACCCTCGTGCCTCCAAGGCTTCAGCGATCTCTTCCCAACCGTAGTCGGCATTGCTCTCCTCCGCGTGGGCGATGATACCTGTGGCAAATCGATAGGCTTCGTTACGATCCAGATCGTGGGGGACCTTGACCAGACGAATCTGTTCTGGTCTTGAGCTTGGCAATACCATATAGGTTTCATTCATCAGTATGCTGCCTCATATCTGCGGGATGATGCTATTCGGTTGCGTCCTACTATACCCCAAATTGTCGCTCTGACACGAATCAGGAGCTTGCTTAAGAAATGGCTTGGTCAGCCACTGAAACGAGTGGCCTTGCACCGTATTGGAGAGGTTTTCGTGAGGGGCTTGCTTTCAATGATTGGCGGAAACTTCAACCAGCTGTTTGTAGTGGTTAGAAGAGAGCAGTTCAGCGATCACCAGGGGTGGCTGGGGTTTGGAGAATAGATGTCCCTGGCCTTCGTCACAGCCGATTTCACAAAGAAAGTGAAGCTGTCTGTGGTTTTCCACACCCTCCGCCAGAATCTTCAGACCCAGGCTTTTACCCATTGCAATCACCGTACAGATGATGCTGCGGTCCTGTTCGTCATGCTCAATATTCTGGATGAATGACTGGTCGATCTTCAGGGTTGTCACGGGCAGGCGCTTAAGACGATAGAGAGAGGAGACACCGGTACCGAAATCATCGATCGAGAGGGTGAATCCGAGTTCCACCAGTTGATCCCAGAAGGGGTCATCGAAGGGTTTCTCCAGCAAACCGCTTTCGCCTATTTCCAGTTCGATGCTGTGTGGGCTGACGCCGCTCATTTCAACGGTGCGACAGATCTGGTCGTAGGCGTCACTGCTGTTGAAGGTATGGGTATCGACATTGATTGCCATGCGGCCGGGATTCAGCCCCTGATCCAGCCAGAACTGCATTTGACTGCAGGCTTCATTGATCACCCAGTGGGTGATCTCACGCATCACTCCTGCGTCATGGGCAACACTGAGAAACTCCCCTGCGGAGAGCAACCCGCGTTGCGGATGTTGCCAGTAGAGCAGAGCTTCGAAGCCGGTTGTCTCGCCTGAGTAGAGGTCGACCTTGGGCTGATAACGCAGCAGAAATTCGTCATTCATCAGCGCTGTGTGGAGGTCGATTTCGAGTTTGAAACGGTTTTCCTCTTTTTTCGCCATCGCTTTGGTGAAGTAGTGATAGCCGTTTCGCCCCTCACGTTTGGCCATATACATGGCGGCATCAGCATTTTTAAGCAGTGTGGTGGTGTCATCGCCGTCATCTGGATAGATGGCGATACCGATGCTGGTTGTGATGTACAGCGTATGGGGTTCCAGATTGATCGGCTGGCTCAGCAGACTGATGATTTTGCGAGCAACTCTGGCCGGGGCGTCATCCTGGTGAATGTCTTCCAGTAAGACGATGAACTCATCCCCGCCAAGACGAGCCACCTCGTCGTTGTTGCGTACCGCCTGGTTGAGCCGTTCGGCGCTTATCTGCAGAACCTTGTCCCCCATGTCATGACCCAGGGTGTCATTGATTTTTTTGAAGCGATCCAGATCGAGATAGAGTAGGGCGCAGCGGGTGTTGCGGCGTTCGGTGTGTGCCAATGCATGAACGAACATCTCCAGGAAGGCAGCACGATTATGCAACTGGGTGAGTGGATCGGTATAGGCCAGATTGTGCAGCTCCATCTCATGTCGGCGCTTCTCTGTCACATCACTGAAGGTGGCGACATAGGAACTGATATTGCCCGCTTCCCCCACAACACTGGTGATGCGCAACAGCTCCGGATAGATCTGCCCATTTTTGCGCCGATTCCAGATCTCCCCTTCCCAATGGCCATCCAGTATGAGTCGATCCCACATCTCCTCATAGAAGAGATCATCATGCTGGCCTGACTTGAGGAAGTTGGGACGTTTACCAAGAACCTCATCCTCCTGGTACCCGGTAATCAGGGTGAACGCTTTGTTGACCGCTTCAATTTTTGCATCGGCATCGGTGACCATTACCCCTTCGGCCAGAGAGCTCAAGGCGACATCGCTGCGGTACTGTCGACGCTTGGTTTCATGCTCCCGGGTAATATCACGAAACAGCACCACAGAGCCGGCAAGGCTGCCGTTGGTCCAGATCGGTGAGCAGACGATGCTGGTGCGGATGGTCCTGCCATCACGGCATTTGAAGTGTAACTCTTCACTGTGGCAGTGATCGCCGCTGAGATTGTGCTGCAGAATCATGCAGGGTTGATCGGCCAGCGATTTGCCCTGCTCGTTGCAATGGAACAGCTGATGGGCGTTCTGGCCAAGCAGCTGGTGCTTTTTATACTTCAGAATGGTACAGGCTTTGGGATTGACGTAGTTGATGTTGCCTTTGGTATCGGTGACGTACATCCCTTCCGCCATATGGTCGGAAATTGTCTGCAGTCGTTTGGTGGTTTGTAACCAATGGTTGAAGGCGTAGAGTGCGAGGGAGGTGAGGATGATGCCAATTAATAACAGGGTCAGGTGTTTGCTGCGGAGGTTACGCAGTTCGGTGACAGCAGAGTAGCTGAGGATATAGCCACTGGCCATCTGCTGGCTGTCCCAAAGTGCCTGCAGGCTGACGATGAAACACTCATCGGATTTAATGCAGATCTCCTCGGTGAACTCCTGATTCTGATCCAGTGCAAGATGGAGTGACGCCTTCGTCTCCAGTTGAGCCTCGATTTTATTCAGTGAACTGAGCTGATCGTGACTCTGCCTTGTGACTTCAAGCAGTAGACCCGGATTGATTCTTGTTGTCCGATAGCGTGGATTCAGCTGTGGATTGGTTACCGCTTCATACAGGTCCCGTTTTAGAATCAGCAGGAAATGGGTGTCATGCATACTGCTCAGTTGACGCAGTGTTTTGTGTATCGCCTCGAAGGCGACCCCGAAATCGATGATCCCCACCACCTGATCCTCATGCAGGATCGGAAAGGCGAATCGGTGGCTTGGATTGGTTGGGTCGTATTCGAGTACTCCGCCCTGGGGGAATCCATTCAATACCCCTTTTAACATTGGGCGATGCTCAAGAATCACGTCGCCAAATTGTCCGGGTTCATCGAAGCGCAGAAAGATTCGGCCGTCCGGGAGTATGAACTGCAGGCCATGGATGCCTTCTTGCTGCAGGTGCTTGTAGCTTGTGATGAAGCGTTCAAAGAGACGCCTGCGTAATTCAATCTGTTGCTGATTGTCGCTGTCTGCCACCTTCGCCAGCAAGGAGGCTGTAGGGGGTTGATTGAAGCGTTCTTTATAGAAAACTTCGATAATTCGCCGGTAGCTCTTAAGCACGGTTGTGACCGCTGTCTGGCGGGTTGCCTCGGCCCTTTCTAGCTGATGGTCGATCTCCCGCCAATAGTCAAAAAGCAGCAGACTGGCCTCCAAGCCAATCAGAAAGATCAAGGCAGCGATGAACTTAACGGATATCAACCGGCCACTCCTGGAAAGCGTCATGACACACCAGCTGCAGATCAGCGAAAAAGCAGCAGAGTGCTGCAAACACTAAGCGGAAGGCGGGTTGATGCTGAGATTGCTTTTCGACGTGAGATCTGCTGAACGCGGGTCTTCGGTTTACCCGCGCATGACGCAGAATGAGTGGTATGAGTTCCAACACGAGAGTCCTCTTCTCTTTCCCTTTGGATTTCTGTTTATTGGCCGATCAGTAGGTCTCCAATAAATCCCTTATGCAATTGTAGGTTATGGTCTGGTGTCACTGCACGGTTTTCTGCCGGTATCGGGACACTTCAACCGTGTGGCAATCGCTCATCCTCCGCCTGGAGGGATCAGCATGAGCGTTTCCACACGATCTGCAGGCTGGATCAGAATTGGTCCTCGGCGACGCCTAAGCCGCCCGGCGCTGCTACCCCATCGGTATCTGAAAGTCTGATCTTCAGTGACAGGTTGTTGCGGGAGTCTGCATGTGCCAAAGCCTCTTCCAGAGTGATTTTGCCTTCCTGGTAGAGTTTGTAGAGGGATTGGTCGAAGGTCTGCATTCCCCGTTCGTTACCCTGTTCCATCACCTCTTTGATGGTGTGGATGTCGCCTTTCTGGATCAGTTCGGAGATGTAGGTGGTCAGCAGCAGTATCTCAACCGCAGGCAGTCGCTGGCCGTTTTTGCCTTTCACCAGACGTTGCGAAACGACTGCCCGCAGATTCAGCGAGAGATCCATGTAGAGCTGCTGGTGGGCAGAGTCAGGGAAGAAGTTGATGATCCGGTCCAGCGCCTGGTTGGCATTGTTGGCGTGCAGGGTGGAGAGACAGAGATGTCCTGTTTCCGCGTAGGCAATGGCGTGCTGCATGGTGAACATTTCCCGGATCTCACCAATTTGAATCACATCCGGCGCCTCACGCATGGCATTCTTCAGTGCGTTTTCATAGGAGAGGGTGTCGAGTCCGACTTCCCGCTGGTCGACTACCGACTTTTTATGGGTGTAGAGATACTCGATCGGATCCTCGATGGTCAGAATATGGCCGGTACGATTCTGGTTGCGATGTTCTATCATCGCCGCCAAGGTAGTCGATTTACCCGATCCGGTGGCACCAACCACCAGGATCAGCCCACGGGGCTCCATAATCAGATCCTTCAGAATGATCGGCAGATTGAGCTTTTCAACCGGTGGGATAACCCCTTTGATGTAGCGAATGACCATCGCCGCATCGCCTCGTTGGCGATAGACATTGACCCTGAACCGACCCAGTGCGTTGACCGAAATGGCAAGGTTACACTCATAAGTGGCCTCGAACTCCTTGATCTGGTCATCGCTCATGATGCCATAGGCGAGTTTTCTCACCTGCCCTGACTGCAGGGGGGCCGTGCCGACCGGGCGTGTCTCACCCTCTGCCTTCAGATTGGGTGGTGCGCCTGTACTGAAAAACAGATCTGAACCATTTTTTTGCACCATCAGTTTCAGATAGGGCACGATATCCATACAGTTCTCCTCCTGAGCGGCTGGACACGCTTGTCCTTCGCTGGATTTGTTAAGTAGCAGATTCCGTATCGGCAGAACCTCTCAGGAATGTAGCTAATTTTTTGTGAAATGATTAAAACACTTGCATACAGGAGGGTTAATGACTACCCCGATCTGTTTATCGGCGCTTCATTGCTATCCGGTGAAGTCCCTGCGAGGGGTGACCCTCGATCGCTCCAGCCTGGATCGATTTGGCCTTGTGCACGACCGGCGCTGGATGGTGGTGGATGGTGATGGCGGGTTTCTATCCCAGCGGGAACTCCCCCGGATGGCCCTGGTTGGTGTTGAGGTGGTGTCCGATGGGTTGTTGCTGAATGCCCCGGATATGCCCGATTTGTGGATTGACCGGCCAACCATTGCTGCAGCCAGGATTGAGGTTGAGGTTTGGCAGGATCGCCTCGAAGGCAGTGTCGTTGGACAGCCGGCTGATGCCTGGTTGAGTCGTTTTCTCGGTGTTGAATGCCGTCTTGTCTATATGATGGATGATGTGAAGCGCCAGGTGGATCAGCGCTATGCGGAGCCCAGGCACCAAACGGCCTTCAGCGATGGCTTTCCCCTGTTGCTCACCTCCGAAGCGTCGCTGGAGGAGCTTAACGGCCGGCTTGAGTCGCCCCTCTCCATGATACGCTTTCGTCCCAATCTGGTGATTTCAGGCTCACAGCCCTACGCGGAAGATCGGTGGGCACGGATTCGCATCGGAACGATGGAGCTGAGGCTGGTAAAGCCCTGTTCCCGTTGCAGCATTACGACCGTGGATCCCGACTCAGGTGCTCGGGGAGTTGAACCGCTGGCCACCCTGGCCACCTACCGACGACGGGGAAAACAGGTCTTTTTCGGGCAGAATCTGATCTACGATCGCGCCGCAGAGCTGAGGGTGGGGATGTCCGTGGAAGTTTTGGAGTATCGTGATGAAGCGTGAAGCCGTAGTGACAGCAACCCGATGCTGGGTGGAAGGAACGGTGGTGGGACTCAATCTATGTCCGTTTGCTGCGGTACCGGTAGAGCAGGGGCGTATTCGCTATCTGGTCTGCCCGGAGTCCGATATGGATGGCATCTACCGGGCGATCCTGGGTGAATTTGAGACCATGCTCGAACTGCCGGAAGCCGAGGCCAGCCTGCTGATCGTTCCGACCGGTCTGGAACTGTTTGATGATTACCTGGATCTGCTGCAGGTCGTAGAGGAGGTGATTCCCGAGGCGGGCCTGGAAGGCAAGTTCCAGCTCGCCAGCTTCCACCCGGATTACCGGTTTGAAGGCAGTGACGAAAACGATCCGGCGAACTATACCAATCGCTCTCCCTACCCCATGTTTCACTTCATCAGAGAGGCGTCTTTGGCCGAGGCGCTGAAGCACTACCCGCAACCGCAGCTGATCCCGCAGCGAAATATCGAATTATTGCGGGAGATGGGGCTGCAAGCGGTAGAGCAGCGATTAAGCCGTTGCCGGGAGAAGGGGGGGTAGCTGTTTGGTCAGCAGCTGTTTGCGCTCGACGTATTTGCCACTCAGGACAAAACCACCCAGCTGACCCTGCGGATCGTGGAACAGGCACTCCGTGCCCTGCTGGTCCTGGTGGTTTTGCCAATCACCCGCCGCAGCACGCTGTGGTGGCGCAATAACGATCGGATGCAAGGGTGTCTTGATCACCACCGGCATCGCTGGATAGACCACTTCAGTGGGCTGGCCGGTGAGGGTTTTGGCCAGCGCACGGGCGGCGTTCATGATCGGCATTACATAGGGCAGGGTGAAACCGGCGACTTCGGCACAGTCTCCCAGTGCATAGATTTGCTCGTTACTGGTTCTCAGCAAGCGGTCGGTCACTACGCCTCTGGCTGTCTCCAGGCCCGCCTCGGCTGCCAGCTGCATCTCCGGCAGCAGACCCACTGCGGAGAGCACCAGGTCACAATCGATGGTGGCGGCATCCGTCAGGGTGAGGCGGTAACCTTGCTCCGATTGATCCATGATGGCGGCCGTCTGCTGTAGATGCCAATGGGCCCCGGCCTCGGTCATGGCCTGCTGCAGAGCTTCGCCGGTGATCGCCGGCAACAGAGTACTGATCGGGTGGGGATCCGGTCCGATCAGACTGACCCGATAACCCTGGCTCAACAGATCATTGGCAAACTCACAACCGATCAGGCCAGGCCCGATGATCGCCACATGGGCAGGTGATTCCGGTAGCTGTTGTCGGAATCGGTGGTAGTCATAAAGGCTGTTGACGGTGATGCGATGCTGCTCAGCATTGCCACGCATGGCGGGAATGATCGGTTGCGCCCCCAGAGCAAGTACCAGTGACGTGTAGCTCCGCTCACCCTGGTCGGTAACCACCCTCTGGTGTTCGGTATCGATGGCAGTGACACGACAGTTGGTGTCGATGCTCATCTTCAACCGTTCGCTCATGGTCTCGGCCGTGGCGTTGATCAGGTCCTGGCTCTGCTTGCCCTGTGCGAGGCCGTTGGAAAGCATCGGCTTTGAGTAGAAGTCACCTGCGTCTGCGGTGATCATC
>JAHRHW010000217.1 GCA_019100305.1 Candidatus Thiodiazotropha taylori
AAGACCTTTGTCAGTCAGTGGAGTGACAGTCTGATCACCGAGGCCTGCCAGCGTGAGTTGAAACGCGGTGGACAGATCTATTTTCTGCACAATGAAGTCAGCACCATTGAAAACATGGCCGAACGGTTGGAGAGCCTGTTACCCGGTGTGCGGCTGCAGGTCGCTCATGGACAGATGCGGGAGCGACAGCTGGAAGGCATCATGCGGGACTTCTATCATCAGCGCTTCAACCTGCTGGTGTGTACCACCATCGTTGAGAGCGGTATCGATGTGCCGACCGCCAATACCATCATCATCAACCGGGCCGACAAGCTCGGTCTGGCACAGCTCCACCAGATTCGCGGACGGGTCGGCCGCTCTCACCATCGAGCCTATGCCTATCTGATCACACCACCATCCGCAAGCTTAACGTCAGACGCTAAAAAACGTTTGGAAGCCATTGAATCACTTGAAGATCTTGGCGCAGGATTTACCCTGGCCACACACGATCTGGAGATCAGGGGCGCAGGAGAACTGCTGGGTGATGAGCAGAGCGGGCAGATACAGGAGATCGGCTTTGCCCTCTATACAGAATTGCTGGAACGGGCTGTCGAGGCCCTGAAATCGGGCCGTCAGCCAGAGCTGGATCGGCCTCTGGATCATGGTACCGAGATCGAACTCAATATACCCGCCCTGCTGCCGGAAGATTATCTTCCCGATGTTCACAGCCGCCTGGTGCTCTACAAACGGATCGCCAGCGCCAAAGACAATGCTGAGCTGCGAGAGCTACAAGTCGAGATGATCGACCGATTCGGCCTGTTGCCCGATGCGGCAAAAAACCTGTTTTCCATCACAGAATTGAAACTGCGTGCCCATCCCCTCGGGATACGTAAGATCGAAGCGGGTCCAAAAGGGGCAAGACTGCTGTTCGATGAACAGCCGAAATTCGATCCTGGCACTCTGATCAGGCTGATCCAGCAGAAGCCGAATACCTATCGTCTCGAAGGCAACGATAAGCTAAGGTATAACGCTCAGCTGGACAATCCGCTTAACCGGGTCGAGAAGATCCATCAATTACTGGACAGACTGATAGACTAGGGACCAGCGCCTGTTAAAAAGGCTCTGATAAGCTCGAATCTCAAAAGGTATGAAACTCTATGCTGCGTAAGATGATCGTAAAACAGGATAAAGTGATCATTCTGATCCTCACTCTGCTGCTCATCGCACCGATGAACCTGTATGCCGAATCCCATGAGGAACAGGAGTCAGCGCCCTGGTATCAATTTGAGGTCCTGGTATTCCGTCGTATCGCCCCTGGTGCAGGATCGACGGAGGGCTGGGCGCTTGATCCAGGTACCCCGGACCAGGAGCAGAGTGTACAACTTACCAGTGGTGCATTGACTGAGGATGGCAAACCGATCCCCTATCGTGCCTTACCAGCGGAAGAGAAGAGTCTCACCGAAGCCTGGGGCGCAATGCGCAGATCCCGTGACTATCGCCCCCTCTACCACATCGCCTGGCGTCAACCGGTCGCTCATCCGGATCTGGCGATTCCAATCTCTATCAAGCTGGCATCTAAAAGGAAATCAGCCTTCGAGGAACCTTTACCGATTCTGGAGGGCAATATCAAGTTCGGCATCAAGCGCTATCTTCATCTGGAGACGGACATTCTGTTGAGAGTGGATGAGGATCAGACACTCAATGAGACGGAGTATGATCCAGGTCCACAAATCTACCGCATGCAGGAGAAGCGACGTATGCGTAGCGCTAAGCTGCACTATCTGGATCACCCGGTACTGGGGGTACTTGCCATTGCCAACCGGTATGAGATGCCTGCCCCACCGGAGGAGCCAGAACCGGAAGCGGAACTGATCGAGACCATACCAGCCACTTCCACAGAATCGCAGCAACCTGCAGCGACAGTGCCCAACACACAATGAGCGGAAAGCTGAGATCGACCTGGCGGTTGGTGCCCGGTTGCCTGAGATGGTTAATTTAGCGCTCCATCCGCCATGCTTGAGTCACTATCGATTGATGACCGGCATCTAGGATCAATGCGCTTTTTCAGTAGACTCGATCTGCCGCACCATCTGTTCAGCGATCTGTTCTGAGAGCTTGCTGGCGGCCACACTGGCTGCAGCCACACCAGCCTCGATCGTTGCCCCCTTAATCGGTTCCTGCAAACGGCTCTGTTGCATCAACACAATGCGGCGACGGTCAGTTTCAACCAGCGTCCATAACCCCTGCAACTCGATAGAGCCCTCAACCCTTTCAAAACGTTGGATGGCGAGTTTCAACTCATAATCCGGTTTCAAACCCTGTGGCCAGGGATAGGCGATCACCTGCATGGCACTCAACTGCTGTTGCAGTCGCTCCCTGATCAGCGCTAACAGGTTCTCCTGCAGTGAGCCCGCCCACTGGTCAAACTCATGGAGTTCAAGACGATGACTTGAGGTGCGCTGGACGATTTGCGGGCGATCCAGATATCCGGCCAGCTCCACCGCATCGATACCGATCAGAACCCCACCTGGCCTGGGTGTCAGATCAACCGGTCCAAGCTTGTCGTTAGCGGCATCCAAACGGTAGAAGCGGGTTGGCTGGGAAGGTGAGGCACAACCGATACAGAGGGTGATCAAAAGAAAAACCACAAACCACGACGCGAGTGAATCCATTTTCATCTGTCTATTGTTTCCCCCGTAACAGAGCTTCGGGATGGCGTTCGAGATACTCAGACATGATACGTATCGACCTTGCCGCACTACCCAATTCACGCAGTGTGGTAGTGAGTTGACTGATCAATTCCGAATCCTCATTGAGCAAGCGGTCGGCACTATCCACCGTCTCTCCAACCTGGCGAAAGGCCTGATCGCCACTCGCCAGTGTTGTGCCCCAACGGGAAAATGCCGAGTTCAGGTTTTCATCCGTTGCCGAGATCAAAGCCTGAGTCTGTTTTGCGGTTCCGGCTACCTCAGCAATCATGGCCCTCGCCTCAACCAGTGTTGCATTACTGTTCGTCAACAGTTCCGGCGCTTGTTCAGCAAGTAACTGGGTGATCTGATCGAGTCGGTTGGCAATCTGAAGCAGTGAGGTTGTCAGGCGCTTCAACTCACCGTCCGCCATCATTTCATCAATGCTGTCGAGAATCTCTGAAAGCCGTTGGGTAATCCGCTCAACCGGTATCTGCTCTATCGCCGTGGCCAGTTTCTCCATACTCGATTGCACCGTCGGGATTTCCGGATAGCGTTTATCCAGAGCCACCAGTCGGATCGGCGTCTCCGGCATGAAATCGAGCTCAATCTCCAGTTTACCTGTCACCAGGCTTTGTAGATTGAGTCGGGCTCTGAGACCCTGGGCAATCAAATCATCGAGTTCCAATTTGACGCCACTCTCCGTGACCACCCCATCCACATTCACATGACCGTCTCGGATTCCGATCACCACCGGAATTCTGAACTCCTTTGACTGCCGAACATAGGTGATCGACATGGAGTCGACCTGCCCTACCTTCACCCCGCGGAAATTGACTGGCGACCCCACCTGCAAGCCTTTCACATCCCCTTCAAAATAGAGAATGAACTGAGTCGGTTTATTGGCCAGCGTGCCGTTTGAGAAGAGCAACACCGAGACGAGCCCCAGGGCCAGGCTGGCCAGCACAAAGCTGCCGATAAGGGTTGGACTAATCCTTGATTGCATGTCTTGGATCCACCTCTGAATCACCCCGGGTAAGAAACTCGCGTACCCTCGGGTCATCGGTTGTCGCCAGTAATTCGTTTGGGTTACCACTGGCAATCATACGCTTGCACACCGGATCCAGAAAAACCGAGTCGTCTCCGATGGCAAAGATACTCGCCAGTTCGTGGGTCACCACCACGATCGTCGTATCCAGGCTATCACTCAACTCCAGGATCAGCTCATCCAGGCGACGTGCGCTGACCGGATCGAGACCGGCCGATGGCTCGTCAAAGAACAGCAGTTCAGGATCGAGTGACATGGCCCGCGCCAGGCCGGCCCGTTTCTGCATACCGCCGCTGATCTCTGATGGATAATAGGCTTCGAATCCTTTCAATCCCACCAAGGCGAGTTTGAAGGAGACCAGTTCACCGATCTCGCCCGCAGAAAGGGATGTATAGGTCTGCAGGGGCAGCGCCACATTCTCCGCCAGCGTCATATGGGTCCACAACGCGCCGGACTGGTAGAGCACACCCATCCGTCGAAGGATCCGATGCCGCTTCTGACTGTCCAGATCCCAGATCGACTCCCCCTGAAAACGGATCTCTCCCTGTGCCGGCTTCTGTAAACCGATCAAATGTCTTAACAGGGTACTTTTACCGCAACCACTGCCCCCCATGATGATGAAAACATCACCGGCATGAATGGTAAAATTGAGCTCCCGCTGGATCACAAAATCACCATAGGCCATGGTCAGATCCGAGACCTGGATCAGCGGTTTCTGTGCTACTGAAAGATCTGTCTGGGTTGCCAGTACCATTAGAAATCCAACAGGTTGAAAAGAATGGTGGTAATCGCATCCCATACCACGATTAACAATATGGCCGTTACCATGGCCGATGTCGTTGCCTTGCCCACGGCAGCGGAATCCCGACCACTCTGTAGTCCCCTCAGACAACCGGACATGGCAATCACAATGGCAAACAGAACACTCTTGATCAGACCGACCGTCAGATCCTCCCAGCCCACAGACTCTCTGCTCTGCACCACGTATTCCAGCAGTGAGAGGTCCAATACCAGCACACTCACCATCAGCCCACCGATTATACCGAGCAGGTCCGCCCACAAGGTGAGTAACGGCAGCATGATCACCAATGCGATCATACGAGGCAACACCAGAAAATCGATAATTGAAATACCGAAGGTCTTCAAGGCATCGATTTCATGATTCACTTGCATGCTTCCCAATTGGGCGGCGTAGGCAGAACCGGTGCGACCGGCCATGATGATCGCCGTCATCATCGCACCCATCTCCCGCAGCGAACCCAAAGTAACCAGGTTGGCCACATAGATCTCTGCACCAAACATCTGCAACTGAACAGCACCGACAAATGCCAGCACAGCCCCCACCAGAATGGCAATCAGGCTGACGATAGGCAGAGCTTCAGGGCCTGCCGCCTGCAGCAGGCTGAAAAAATCATCGCTGCGGAATCTTGCCCTACCCCGAATCAGACGCCACAGGGAGAGCACCAGTTCGCCGGCGAATTCAGTGAAGCGCAGACATTCCTGCCAGACCGCAATGGCGGTTTCGCCGGTACGATACAGAATAGAGAAACGTCGATCTGATCTGCGTGCCCCTTTTCGCTCGGCAACTGCCGACCCCAGATCGAGTAGCCGCCGGATTCCCACCGGCAGATCATCCGTATCGAGTCGATACTCACGATCTGCGCAGTATTCACTTACTTTTTGCAGGACATTCAGCAATCGGCTGTCCCAAGAACCGAGATCGACCGTCACCAGACGAATCTCTTTCAGGCGAGGCTGTGCTTGCAATTGTTGCTGCAGATGCTGCCAGGGACATACTTCGGCGTGGAGCGTCCAATCCCCCACGAAGGCTAATTCGGCAGTAGCTGGATCTGGGTAGGTAATCTTCAGCGAATGATGGTGCACAGATCTATGTCCATTCACGACTGATAGCGTCAAAAACTTATCAATACCATATCCTGGGATTGCTGGGTAGCCCGCTCGATCCTCTATCAAGTAAGATTCCAACACAGCAGCGAGCTGCATCAGTGTCAACAGACCCAGCTGTGATATAAATACAGATCCACGCGATAAGAATCGGAAGAACGCCATGCCCAAAGAGTTCGGCACCCATGAAAATCACGGCAAAGCCCTGATCGTCGAGGACGAAATAACCAATAGGATGATCCTGAAAAAACTCCTGCAGAAGCATGGCTATGAGGTCAGCGAAGCGGAAAACGGCCGCCAGGCTGTGCAGCTGTTTGAACAGCAACAGCCGGACATCGTTTTCATGGATGTGATGATGCCGGAAATGGACGGGTATGAGGCCACTGTACAGATCAAACAACGCGCAGGTGATTCGTTTGTACCGATAATTTTTCTCACCGCGATGCAAGACGAAAAGGCACTGGCCCGCTGCGTCGAGGTCGGTGGTGATGATTTTCTCTCAAAGCCGTATAGCTTTACCGTGCTTTCCGC
Organism: Candidatus Thiodiazotropha taylori; assembly: GCA_019100305.1. GTDB lineage: Bacteria > Pseudomonadota > Gammaproteobacteria > Chromatiales > Chromatiaceae > Thiodiazotropha. Next base: position 6,151 of record JAHRHW010000217.1, read on the forward strand.
AAAAGTGAAGGCGATGGAGCGAATTCGCATACTTCAACAGGATACCCGTATGCTCTATAGCCGGATGCAACGGGACCAGGAGATTGCCGAACAGGTCTTCAGCGGCGCTGTGGTTGCCGATAATGTTGCCCTGGAGCATATCCACAGCCTGCTGCAACCCGCCAGCCTGTTCAGTGGCGATCTGATGCTGACCGCCTTCGCCCCGTCCCACGACCTCTATGTGCTGCTCGGGGATTTCACCGGTCATGGTCTGGCCTCCGCGCTGGGCGCCCTGCCCACATCTGAGGCCTTCCGCTCGATGACCGCCAAGGGATTTGGGCCACACCAGATACTGCAAGCCATCAATAGCAAATTACACAGCCTGTTGCCAACCGGTATGTTCATGGCTGTGCAGTTTGTCAAAATCGATCACGAACTTGACCATGTCAAACTGATCAATTGCGGTATGCCGGACTGCTACCTGATCGACAAGGATGGGCGAAAAATCAAACAGAAGATCAGCTCCCAGTCCCTGCCACTTGGTATCGCACCGGATATCGACATCAAGGATGAATTCCACTTTTTGAAAATCAGTGAGGGAGACCGGATCATACTGGCAACGGACGGTGTTACCGAGGCACGAAATCCGACAGGCGAATTGTTTGGGCAGACACGATATATCGATGCCATCAAGCAAAGTATCGATCATGACTACATTCTGGATAAGCTGAGTGGTGATCTACAGGAATTCTGTAGTGATGCCCCGCAGGACGATGACATCAGTGTTGTGGAAATCCCTCTGATTCGACAGATGTTTCCGGCTATGAGTTCTTCAGAGGCACCACATAAAAAAGTCGGGCATGCGTTGCCAGAAACAATTCTGAAAGAACACCCGGATTGCATTGAATTCCAGTTCACACTCTACGGCACCCAACTGCGCCAAGCCGACCCGATTCCGATCCTCATCAATTCAATCCAGGAAACCGCCGGGCTGCATAACCATCGACGTCCTCTCTTCACCATCCTGACGGAACTCTATGTCAACGCCCTAGATCATGGCATTCTCAATCTTGACTCCAGCCTGAAGCAGGGTGAGAACGGGTTTACCGACTACTTCCAGCAGCGAGAGCAGCGATTGAATAATCTCTCCCAAGGGTGTGTTCGATTGAACCTCAGGATCTACAGTCAGGATGGCGGCGGCTATATCATTATCACGATTGAAGACAGCGGTAAGGGCTTTGACTACAGCAGCCATAAGAAGGAAGCCAGTAACGAGCAACTCTATAGTGGTCGCGGCTTGCTGTTGGTCGAGTCCCTTTGTAAACAACTGCACTTCTTTGAACCGGGCAACAAGGCAGAAGCCATCTATGCCTGGGA
>JAHRHW010000022.1 GCA_019100305.1 Candidatus Thiodiazotropha taylori
GCTTCCGCCACATCACCGACATAGACAGGGGCAAATCGACTGTCAGGGCAGGCCAGAGGAAATATCCCGGGTGACAGGCTCAACAGAGAGGCGAAGCGGTTGAATAGCCCGTCTCCCGGGCCGAAGATCACAGACGGTCGAAAACTGGTTACGGTCAAACCAGAACCACCATGGGTATGAGCACGATTTTCACCCTCACCCTTACTGCGCAGATACTCACTGGATCCCTTGCCTGCATCGGCGTGGAGTGCACTCATATGCAGCAGCCGGGTCGCTCCGCTTTTGATCGCAGCCTCAACGATTTGATCCACCAGTGCCACATGGCTATCCATGAAACGGGCTCTCTTTGTCTCGTTGAGAATGCCGATGAGATTGATAATGCTGTGACAACCGGCAAAGTGTTGCTGTAGGCTGGGTGAGTCGAATTGAGTGACTTTAACCAGTTCCACCCCTGGGTGGACTTTCAATCCCGCGTGGCGTTGTGGATGGCGCGATAGCAAGCGGCATTGGTAACCTCGCTTACTCAATACCGATACCAGTCGGTGACCGACAAATCCACTACCACCCAGTATACAAATTCGATTCATAGTCTGTGCCTTGTCATCGGAATAGCGGCTTGATTCTCCAGAGCCTGTACGCTTTTCTCTGCCTCGGAAGGCTTTTACAGCCAGGGGAATAGTTTGCCAGGAAACCTGTACCTGGCTGCGAAATATTAACCAGATCGATGAAGATGGCAATACCCTGGTGACCAATCAAGCCGATCGACATCAAATGATTTGATCATCTGCATCGTTGCCTGCAGATTACTCTTCCGGGGTATTGGTGGGTTCCTCGATCAGATCCGTATCACTGGGCAGCTCGGTTTGCGGTTGCGGGGGCGAAATCAGGGTTTGCGGGGGTATCGGTATTGGCAGCTGTTTGAAAAGCAGTAACACACCCTCCCGGTTACGCATGATCATCCGGCCGCTATCGAGCGCATACTGGTAGGTCTGGCTCATACCGTTCGTCAGGTCGTGCATGTGCAAAAGGTCCCCTTCGATCTGGTAACGCCCGTCACGGTATGTCTCAGTATCGGCATAGACGCGAAAATAGCCATACATCACCAGTACGATCTCTCCACCCTGGCCAATCCAGATGCCATCGACTTCAGAGCGAGGCGGGGTTGTGTAATGGGGGGGCATGGGGTAAGGCCCGGAAGGCTGGCTTGGTGGATAGTACTCCTGATAGGTTGGCGGGGCCCAGTAGGAGTAGGGATTCGGGTTGATCCGATAGCGATCGTTATGCCAGTTGTCTCCCCGTTTATAGCTATGAGCCAGATCACCCATGGTGTCCATCATGGCGAGCATGGCGCTGCTCATGATGCTGGATGCTGAATTTGCCGCATGGCTTTGGGGTATGCCCAGCGGAAGCAGCAGCATCAACCAGACCAAACAGCTCCTCAGCCAGCCCATAGCACACCGTTTGTGTATCAACTTGAAACGCTTGGCGTTAGTCAAATCATGAAACTGCCCGTTACTGCCTGGGGTCGCAGGCAACAGATAATTATTTCTTTCAACAGGATAATGGTCCATGACTTGTTCATCGGTTCCTTAAACAAGAGCCAGGTTGATGGTGATGGAAGACTTTTTTTGAGATTCCAATATACCGCGATGCAATCGATAGGACTTGCTGGATTGTAACTCGCTGAACAAGCACCTGTATGAAACTCCGCAGGAATTCAGCTCGATTGCAGCATAGTTTTGCCAGGCCAATCAATTTATGCCGACAAGCAAGCAACACCCTAGAACATACTATGGCTGTGGATAGATAATTGCAATCGACCGGGTTGTTGCCTCGGGCCTGTTCAGAGCGACCCAATCGATTCATCTGAGGTGGTTTACTCTTCCGCAACGCGGGGTGGTCGCGGTGATGCCCGGTTGGATGAGATAACGAGGATGCAGCTGGATCTTTTGGATTGGTGCTGACTTGGTCTGATAACGGTCGCCATACTGCAAATATGCATGATATCATCGGATTATACATTACAGTTCGTGACATACATTAATGACGGTTGTTGTGGTATTGTAAATTCTTTCAGAGCCTGTTCCTGTCTTTTAGACTGATTCTACGGGTTTTGGTTTTATGTGAAGTGTCATCGTCGATTATGATGCACTCTGCAGCTGAATGTCGACTCTGGCCGGTGGTTTGTTACCTCAGGTCAGTTTGAGATTAATAGAAATAATATGCCGTTACGGAGGCTTTTGATGAGTTCTCAAGGGGGAGCAGCAGAAGAGCGCAGAACCGTCACTCGTGATCTGATTGACAAGCTCTTGAAAGAGCGACAAGAGATGTTGGTCTTGTTTTGCGAAGTGGCCGGGCTCGAGCCATACCATCGGTCTGCTTCATTGGATCAGCAGTTACAGACATTTTGTCAGGTGCTGATCGACTATACCGCATTCGGCCACTTTGAAGTATTCGGTTATGTGAGCAACGGCAATGAGAGACGCAGCGGCGTACTGCAGATTGCCGAAAAAATCTATCCGGAGTTTGTCCGGGCGAGTGAAGTCGTAGTCAATTTCAATGACCGCTATGATCTGTCTGACCACGAGTTACAGCTTGATCACTTATCGGAAGATCTTTGTCAACTTGGTGAAGAGCTGGCGGTGCGTATCGAATTGGAGGATCAGCTTCTGGCCACCATGCTTGACCGATAGTCTCTATTGGTCAAGACTTGTTGAACCCCATTGCTTCTGTAAAAAAAGTGATGTCTTTCTTAAGGCCACTGAGATACCCGATTTGTCACTGATCCATCCGATCACTCCCCTTGAATCATTCAACTGACGGCAAAAACAGGCAATCGGATGATTAATTGATCGCTGTAATATTAAAACGCTGTTCACATTTCTGTTCTGATGTGAATAAATCTCATTTTGTAATATTTAATTCTTTCACCTCATCATCTAGACTCACTCTATGTAACTTACTGAGTTTCATGATAGTTTTTGTCTTGGGTTGGTTGGATGCGAAGTTCATGTCAGCATCGCTTTTGAACGGATCCACCAGACCGTCAATCCACTAACACATTGAGGACTTGTATCACCTTGGGCGTTCAACCGAATGTTGGAGAATTTCTTGCGCCTCTACGACGCTGCCCTTCCTGGCAGGTCAGTCTGGAGCAGTTTCAAATCGGCATAGACAATCGCCGTATCGATGTGGCGATCAGTCATCAGTTCCGTAGCTCACTGTTATCCCTGGTTGAGAAGATTGTCCATGAAGATCTGGCAAAGCATGGTTGGGCCCATACCGGGCAATTCTCATCTGGTGCGGATATCGAGAGTTTCAAGTCAAACTATCGCAGTGTTCTACAAGGTGCGCTGGAACAGATTCATGCCAATGCGGCAGTCAAGGAACTGCTGCAATTGCTGCATCTGGTGCTACTCAAGTTGATGTTGGATGCGCCACAGAGTGCACTATCGAAGCTGCGGGGTCAGTTGCAACAGGATGTGGAATCCACTGCGGATCTGCACAGTGGCCGAGCCATGGAGATGCACGAACGGCTTGTCGGCCTAGCCCGCCTCGAACCGGGGATTCGTTACCGTACCTTGAGTCGACTGTCCAAGATAGTACAGCGCCTTGAATCGAAGGAGCTGCGCAAAATGCGCAAATCCGTTGTCGGCAACTCCTGGGTGGTTTCCAAACGGATTTTATTCAATCCGTTGCTGCATCTTCCGGATCTTGCCACTGAAGAGTATCTTCTGAATCACTATCCGTTGCTTTGTGTCGATCGGGAAGGTGGCGACTACTTTGATCTGGCCAATCGCTATATCACCACGACTTACAGCGACTATCTCCCGGAATGGGCGAAGCCTCAAGCGCCTGAAACCGATAGCCCGAAATCGGGCGACACAACTCAGTTTCAAATCACCCAGCGAGAGCGTCATAGTGGTTTTTCAGATTTTCTCGAGGGACAACGACTGCTGGAGCGCAATCTCTCTGCGGAAGAGTTCAAGGAGATCTATGTCAGTTGGCTGGATGATCCGAGAAATATGGAGATACTGCTCAAGCAGAGCGGTGACGCCAAGAGTGGATGGTTTTCCCGAGCTCCAGTGATGCAGGGTAAGGGTCTTTGGGATAATCCCGAGTTCAATAAGGTACAGCAGCAGTTGAAATCGAACCTGCTTAAGCAGTTTGATCGATCTGGGCTGACGCGTCGCGCGATCGCAGCCTATCGTACTGCAAAACTCTATCGGCAGTTTAACGGTCTGATCTCAAATCGGGATATCTATCACTACCTGGTGGATGCGCTTCCAAAAAGAACGTTACTGAAAAAACTTGCATCAACAGCCGACAAAGGCGTCTCGATCGTTAAGGCGCTTGATGTGGTGCATGGATATATCCGCCGCATGCCGGCAAGCAAGCAACAGGGCTATGCGATACGCTATCTGAAGGATTTTCTAACCTTCCGCAGAGATCTGAAACTCGCCTACTACACCTATCAACAGATGAGCCAATTGAATATCCTGCAGGACAGCGAGAGTATTCAGTTGTCGCGGGATAACGGCAGTCTCTATGAGTTTCGTCTCAGTCAGGATGGCGATGCCCAGGAAGGCAAGATCAAAGCGCATGCAATTCTGAAAGCGGATGTCAGAGGTTCTACAGAAATCACCAGTCAGTTGGTTGAGAAGAGGCTCAATCCTGCTACCCATTTCAGCATGAACTTTTTTGGACCGATCACCAAGTTGTTGGATCGTTTTGGGGCCAAGAAGGTATTTGTTGAGGGGGATGCCTTGATCCTCAGTGTTTTGGAGACCGGTGCTATGACCACTCAGGGTATGACAGTTGCCAATGCCTGCGGTCTGGCGAGAAAGATTCTGCTGGTCATGGAAGCGCAAAACAACCAGAACAAAGCTCATAATCTACCTAAGCTGGAGTTGGGTCTGGGCATCGCCTTCAGTAGCGAGGCACCGGCCTATCTGAATGATGAGCAGCGCAAAATCATGATTTCGCCAGCGATCAACGAAGCGGACAGATTGTCGTCCTGCTCCTCCGAGTTACGCTATGACACCAGTTGGCGTAAAAGCCAACGTCATCGTGTCGAGGTCTTCTCCGATGATGGCGGTACTGAGAAAAAAAGCGCCAGACGACTGCGTTTCAATGTCAATGGAATTGAGTTGGCTCCTCCTGCATTCAAAAAACTTAAATCGGAAATGGTGCTGCACAAGATGAAAGTGCATAGCCGTTCCGGTGAAGGGGATACCTATCACGTAGGCCGATTTGTCGACCGCAGGGGCAGCGCTCACTGGCTGGTCATCAGAGAAGCTGTGATCAAGACCTGGCAGCGTGAGGAGGATATGCCCAGCATGGTTCAGGCCGATGCCAGCTTCTATGAGGTGGTGACCGATCCGGAACTGATTGGCAAGGTTAAAAAACGCCTTAACGCAAAACGCGCACCAAATCAGATGGAAGACCAGCAGTCAGAGGAAGTTATTCCGCTCAGTCTTGAATCAGACTCCTGATGCTCTGTTTCTCGCCTCGATCGGGGTCAACCACTTTTTAGGCACCACTTTGGACTGTTCGCCGAGACGGTAGTTATAGATCACGGTATAGGCCAGTACCCGCTTCAGATACTCCCTGGTCTCGTGAAAAGGGATCGTCTCAATCCAGATATCGGTGGCCTGAGTCTGATCTGGCAGCCAGCTTTTCACTCGATGTGGGCCTGCGTTATAGGCCGCCGTCGCCAATACCGGATTCTCCTGCAACTGTCGGTAGATTTTGTTGAGATAACCGGTACCCAGCCTGATATTCACTTCGGGTCGAAACAGGTCATCAAGTTTGAGCGGCGAGTGTTTGAGCTCCTTGGCCACCTGCTTGGCGGTTTTCGGCATCAGCTGCATCAGACCCCTTGCCCCGGCTGAGGATCTTGCATCACTGATGAATGCACTCTCTTGACGCAGTATGGCGTAGACCCAGGCTCGATCAATGCCGTGCCCCCGAGCCTGCCCGGTAATGGTCTCCTGATGTGCCAGTGGGAAGCGCAACTCCAGATCGCTCCAGTGGCGCAGCTTTGCCAGTGTGATGATGCTTTGTGATGGCCAGCTCCAGTTCTGCGCCAGGTGTGCCGCCGCCTTCAGCTCTTCAGGTGTTGCCTTTTTCAATGCCAGGTTCCACTCCCTGCGGGCTGACATGGGGCGTTTCAGCATATGCAGTTCACGGGCTCTTTGCAGGCCCGGATTCAAGGCCATTACCGCCGTGATTGTCTGATCTGACTGCAGGGCGATATGCTCCAGCTTTGGCGGTACTCCCAACTGGTTGGCCGCCATGAAGCCATAATAACTGCGCTCCTGGGAAAGTTGCTTGAGGATGGCTCTTGCCTCATTTTCCCGGTCCAGCTTGGTCAGCGCGCGGGCATGCCAGTATTGCCATTGGGCCTGCTGTTTTTCCGTTGCTGAGAGGGATTCCACGAGTTGCAGAACCCAGGTCCAATCATTCACCTGAAGGGCCGCCTGCAGGGCTTTCTCCGAGACCCTGCTGTCCAGTTTCAGCTGTTCAGGCAGGAGTTGGTTGAAACGCTGATTGAGCTGTTTATCCGGCTCTCTCGCCAGGCCTCCTGCCAATGCGTAGATTGCCTTTTGTTGCTGTTTGTCTGAGAAGATTCCCATGGGTTGGAGTTTTTCCCATGCGCCAAATGCCGCTTCCACATCACGCCAGGCCAGTTTGCGGATGACCTGGATGGCCATCTCATCCTTCATCGGGTGGTTGATGCCATACAGCTTTGCAATTTTAGCGGGTTGGCGATAGAGCTTGAGCCAGAGGTCTGCGATCTGCTGCTCCGCTTTACTGAGGTAGCGTTTCAGATAGTTGGCCAGTCTGGTCTGGCGCTGGGACATCGCCATATTGAATCGTTGCCAAACCTGCTGTTCAGTGAGGTACCCTGCATCGATCCAGCTTTTGAAGACCGGGTCACATACCTTGGGTTGGGATCGGCCGTTGAGCCACAATCCGGGAACCTCGGAGTAGGCCTGTTCAGCCTGTCCGGTTTTAAGCATCGCCTGGAGTCTGCGGCACTGTTGTCTGACACTGCCTCCTGGCTTGGAGAATTGCAGATAGGTCTGCCAAAGCTTATGTTTCGAGAGAAACCTGAGCCACTGATTGTTGAGCATGCTCTGCAGTGGTGTCCCTTCGAGGCGGGAGAGTCTGTTGCTGATGCTTTGAACCGATTGCTGGTCGATATGTTTAACCGTCTCCTGGTAATCCAGGTAGACCAGCAGCGGGTAGCCAATCAACTCCTCTCTAAAAGCCTGGTAGGTTGCCATGTCACCTTTTGAGAGCGCTGTCTCAGCGCCCAGGAAGCGTTCTCTTTGTAAGGCCAATTTCTCTTCATTCAGATTGACCTCAACTGCCAGGCTAGTCATAGGCAGCAGACTGATCAGCAATCCGACGAAGAGCGATTTGGCTAAAACAGATGTCATGGTCATTTAGGTCATCCGTTGCAGGAATTCAACCAACGGGACGTTCTGTTGATATCAGATCATCCCAGTTAACTGCGTCAGTGTTTTGTTGTTTTTGGTAATCCTGATTCAGGATTGGCCCAACGCAAATGCTTACACAATATTTGTAGGCGAGTATAAGCTGAAAAAGTACGACTTTTAATGCCTGAATTGTAAAAAAACTGTCCTGCGAGGAAACAGTCAGGAACGATGAGTGATAAGTGTTTTATCGGCCGGATGAATATCAGCTTTAACTCGATTTGTGAAAGATGAAATTAGACATTGTTAAGAAGGATTCACCGCACTGGATCAGAGCTACTGCAGGAGATCTCATTCCTGGTGGTTGTGGCAGATGAGTCTGGTTATCGGTTTGCTGATTTGTTGCTTAGAGCCTTTAAGTGGTCGGGGGAGAGCAGTTCGATCCAATGTACAACCGGTGTGCTGTCCGGTGCGGTTTTGCTGATATGGCTCAGGCAACCGATATTGGCGGTTGCAATCAGTTCCGGTTGCCCCTTCATCAAAGCCTCGGTTTTACGTTCACCCAGCTGATTTGACAGCTCCGGTTGCAGGATCGAGTAGGTACCTGCAGAACCACAGCAGAGATGGGCTTCAGCAACCGGGGTCAGTTGATAGCCGATACGACTCAGAATCGTCTCTACCACCCCGCTGATCTGCTGCCCATGCTGCAGGGTGCAGGAGGCGTGAAAGGCGATCCTGGGGGCAGGGCTCATCGACTGTCTCAAGGGTTCGATATCTTCCTGCTGAATGATCTCAGCGATGTCCTTGCAGCGACTGGCAAGCTCTCTGGCCTTCTCGGCATATTGTGGATCGTCAGCCAGTAACTTGTCGTAATCCTTGACCATTTGACTACAGCCGCTGGCGGTGATGACCAGGGCTTCAGCTTGATCCTGTAGCAGCGGTAGCCACTGGTCTATGTTGCGTCTTGCAGCCTGGCGTGACGCCTCATGATCGTCCAGATGGTGTTCGACAGCGCCGCAGCAACCGGCTTTGGGGCTGGTGATCAGAGAGATGCCCAGCCGATCCAGTACCTGGGCGGTTGCCAGATTGATATTCGGTGCCAGGGCCGGTTGAACGCAGCCATCCAGGATGAGCATTTTCCGCTGGTGCCGCACAGGTGGCCAATCGCTGTCTCCGATCGAGACTTTTTTTGGAATCAGACGGCTCATGTTTGCGGGCAGCAGAGGCTTGACCAGCCTGCCCAGATTCAGCAGGGTGGCAAACAGGTCACTGCGGGGAATCACTTTGCGCAGCAGCCATCTAACCGATCGGTCGGGTAGTGTGCGGGATTGCCGCTGATGTAGATGCTGTCGTCCGATTTCAAGCAGCCGACCGTAGTCAACCCCGGATGGACAGGTGGTTTCACAGGCACGGCACAACAGACACCGATCGAGATGCTGCTGTACCGCGGCACTGGGGCTGGCCCCCTCAAGCATCTGTTTCACCTGATAGATTCGACCGCGGGGGCTGTCCAGCTCACTGCCGAGCAGCTGATAGGTCGGACAGGTAGCGGTGCAGAATCCACAATGCACACAGTTGCGCAGAATGGCTTCTGCTTCCTGGCCTTCTTCAGATGATAGAATGTCGGGGGTTAATTGAGTCTGCATAATCTTCGGCGGGTTACTCACTCAGCAGCTTATGAGATCCTCGTATTGTGCTGTGTTTTCGGTGGAAAACCAAGATATTCCCTAAGATCCCGAAGGGAGTTGTGCAGCTTGCCGGTGGTATAACTTTAACAGGCCATGGGATTGAGGCAGGGTATGCCTGACAGAGACAGCAAGCTGATTTTGGCCGAGCGCTTGGAGCGCTTTCCCCCCTTTCAGAGCCTTGGGGTGAAGCTCTTGTCCATCACTGATGATTGGGCAAAAGTACGCCTGCTTCTACCACTGAACCGGGCTACCAGGAATCCTGGTGGCAGTATGTTTGGTGGTAGTATTGCTTCATTGGCGGATCCGATACCGGCCTTGGCCTGTAATCACCGATTCCCGGGCTATGATGTATGGACCAGGGAGTTGGCTGTGGATTTCCGCAGGCCCGGTTTGAGTGATCTGGAGTTACGCTTTGATTTCCCGGCTCGGGCGTCGCAACAGATCGCCCACGAGCTGGCAGAGAGGAATCGAAGTACACCGGCTTTTGAGTTTGGTATCTACGATACGGATGGTGAGCTGGTCGCCTGGATTAACAACAGAGTGGCTATCCGCCCAGGCAGCCATGGCCTGTAGATTAAAAATTTAGTGAAACAGTGAGAAGGTTAATATGACTGATTCAAACAGTGATATGGATTTTGAGTTGAGTAGTGCCATCGCAGCATTTGAAGGTAAGAACTTCTCCCGTGCTGCGGGGCTGCTCTCACCGTTGGCCGACCAGGGCAGTGTCGAAGCCCAGTATCGCATGGCCATTATGTCCCAGGGTGGTCTTGGAATCGCTGTCAACGAGCTGATGGCCTACAAGTACATGAAGGCGGCCGCCGAATCCGGTCATGCAATGGCTCAGCATGGGCTGGGTTTCATGTATCTGGAAGGGGAGTGTGTGGAGCAGAATCTGGAAAGAGCGGTGGAATGGTTTAAGAAAGCTGCAGAACAGGGGCTGGCCGGATCTCAAACCACTTTGGCGATGCTCTACGAAGAGGGTCGCGGGGTGGAAAAAGATCCCGAAGAGGCCAAGCGCTGGTACAAGCTGGCAGGATTCTGAGCTAGAGCCTGTTTTTGTACCCAGCAGGGCCTATTGGATGCGTGTTAACCGGCCCTAGATCAGGGTTGACCAGAGGCTCTCATAATCGGAATCGTCATCCAGGTCGTTCTGATCCTCTTTCATTTTCGCAGCGGCATTTTCATCCAGGTGAACAAACTGGTATTGAGAGATAGAGCCGCTCGACTCCAACAGTCTGGTCAGTTTGATCTCCTGGGTGTTTTCCCTGTCATTGATCAGCAGTCTCTTACCCAGGCTGAACGGATAGGAAGGGCAGATCAGACTGGTGGGCTGGCCGGATGTGCCAACCTCTGGCAGTAGCAGGCACTTCTCCTGCTGGTCACCACTCTGGTCCGCGAGTTGGGCCGTTACCGCCATCGCATTTGGTGCAATCATCTGTACCCCGACCTGCATCGATTCGTCGTCGGAGGCTTGCATCCAGCGCACCATACCAACACCGAACTGGGCCGCCGACATGGCTGACTGAACGCCAATCAATTCACCAACCTGGATCTTGGGGATCTCTTTGCCCCGCCAGTCGAGGCAGTATCCGCCGGCACTCTCATTGATGGTGGTGAACAGGCAGGTTGCCTTGTCCATCTGCTGCTCCTTGTCATCCTGCCAGATTTCGAGCTTGGGCTCTTCATTCATCTCACTGATATCCATGGAGTTGGGGCCAAACTCCTCGAAATTACCCCGGCGGGGATTGTATGAGGCGACATCCATCGGTTGCAGGGAGAATCTGGCTTCCACATGCATCTCCTGGCCATGGGCAAATTGAGCATCGATCCAGGTGGCCTCATCCTGCTCTTCGGTTTCCGGTGCAGGTTCGGGAACATCCCCCAGAGTGATCAGTTTGTGGACCGAGCGAAGGCCGACGGCGATGCGTAGCTCAAAATTCAACTTGGTGCGGACAAAGGCGCGTTTCTGCGCTTTCGACCAGAGCATGATCAGTTGACGGATGACTCCTTTATCCAGCTCGTCAATACCGGATAGGCTATGTTCCGACTCCTGGCCATCGGTGAAGTGATCGCGCATTTGCGACAGCAGCCCTGAAACCTCCAGAATCAAAAGATATTTGGTCGCGATACTGGCCGATTTGTTTTCATGGCTGGGAGCTGTGTCGCTATCCTGATGGATGGTGATGGAGCTCTCTTCCGGGGCATCGTCATAACCGTAAAGATTGGTGTGGCCACTCCAGTCGAGCAGCGTATCGAGGAGTTGCAGGTTCTCTTTCTGGCGCATTTTGTAAGGGGATGCCAGGGAGAACAGCAGGCAACGAGTGTAGTTTTGATCGATTGTCGATGCTTGCTCCGACTGCTCGTAGGGATCGCTGACTTGATCCGAGCCAATTCCATATCGGCTGGCCAGCCGGTGGCAAACGTGAAGCTCCTGCCAGGTGCGCTTGGGGTAGGGATCATAGACAATCACCGAAAGCAGGATGACTTTCGACAGGTAAGTGATGCAGCGATGGATTGCCAGGGTGAGCTGGGCCCGGTCCACACCCTCCTGTGCATGGGTCAACAGGTCGACGATGACAGCCTTATAGGCGGTTGCCATGCCGCTGTGGAGCTCACGATTCAGATTGGCGATCTTGTGTGACTTCTCACTGAGTGGAAAACGAGTGCCGAGATAGTGTTTGTTCAGATTGGTGGCGACATAGCTTAAAGGTTCGCGAAAGTTTTCAATGCTTCTCAGGCGTTGTGGAGCATCCAGGCTGGTGCGGTTGAAGGCGCGTAGGGATTGGAAGATCTGCCTTGAAGTCTCACCGATATTGGCCATCGGCAGTTCCTTCGCCCATGCTGTCACCTGTTTATCATTCAGATAAAAGGGGACGCCTGACGGGGGGGATTGCTCCGGAATTCTCAAGCCGATCGGGTTGCTGGTTGCCATATTAATCTTGCCGCCGAAATTGACTGTTGCTGATATAAAATTAGATTAGTCACTTTTCCCGTCAAATTCACAGATCTGTTTGTATGATCCGATTCTGTAACAACTGTTCATGTTAAACAGCGAGGATCATGGAAACAGCTACCCCGCTGACAACCTGCTGAGGATTGACGAGCTGATCTCTCCGAGGGGGTAGGTCTGTGAGACGGAATACGTGAGCGCCCAGATCATCCATGAGCAGGTAATTCAGTATCTTGAATAGGTAGGAAAAATACAGATTTTGTAAACGTTTGTAAATAACCCTGTAAACTCTGGGTTTAGTCCTTTCCATAGCCTTGAATATTCCCTGGTTACATAATTCAAGCTGTTGATATTAAAGCTTTTATGGCTGTCAACCTGCTCGCTATCCTATCAATATAAGCCGAGCATTGACGGAATGCAAGAGTACCTTAAATTCCTTAATTTAATCAAAAGGTTATGTCTAATGTCATGAAATGGTAATCAAGCAGTATTTGAACAATGGCTGTCCCCCACGGGTTGCTGGCCGTTTACCTGCGGGGAGATTACTGATCAACTGCAGATCTGGCATTGTCAGACAAGACAGTGGGTTGCCGGAGAGACGATGAAGTGCGGACGTTTGAATCAATGTGGTGGGTGATATGAATTTGAAACTGGTCAGCTTTGCAATTTGCCCATTTGTACAGCGTTCTGTGATTCTGCTGCGGGAGAAGCAGATCGATCATGAGATTGAGTATATCGATCTGAACGAGCCACCGGAGTGGTTTCTGCAGCTCTCCCCGACTGGCAAGGTACCACTGCTGTTGGTTGATGGTGTAACCCTGTTTGAATCCTCGGTCATCCTGGCTTTTCTGGATGAGTCATTTCCGCCTGGTCTGCAGCCGGCAGATACCCTCAGAAGAGCTCAGCATAGAGCCTGGATTGAATTTGGCTCGACTCTGCTGATGGCACAGCATGCCATGGCGACCGCCAGTGACGAAGAAACCGCTCTAGAGAAAAAGCAGTTGCTTGAAGAGGATCTTGCACGCTTGTCTGAACCGTTGGGTGAAGGATTATTTGCTAATCAGGATGGATTTTCACTCGTCGATGCAGCCATTGCACCACTTTTTATGCGCATCCAGTATCTGGCTGAGTTCAATCAGCAGGCTGTTGTGAAAATGCCGGGAGCGGTGAGCGATTGGTCAAGCCGTCTGTTACAGCGTGCCTCGGTGCAGCAGTCGGTGTTGACGGATTTTGCGGATCGATACAAGGCGTTCCTGGTATCGAAAAACAGCTGGCTCTGTGCAGGGGATGGTTCTGATAATTAATGGTTGTTACAAGATAACCCATTGATCTTGCATGGATAAATAAGCTCGTTGCTATGCTAGTTTAGAGCCATGGTGTTGTCGAATAGTTACACGGAACTGGGCGGGGCCTTCTATCAGAGCATCCCTCCCGAGCCGGTGAAAGAGCCAAAACTGTTTCTCTGGAACGGCCCCCTCGCAGAGACGCTGCAACTGGAGCGGATTTCGCCGAGCGACGGGCCTTCGCTGGCGCAGATATTCTCCGGCAACCGGCTTCTGCCTGGTGCCAAACCCATTGCACTCGCTTATGCCGGCCATCAGTTCGGTCACTTTGTCCCCCAGCTGGGTGATGGCAGAGCCCATCTGCTGGGTGAATTGACGGATCGTTATGGCGATCTGAAAGAGATTCAACTGAAAGGATCCGGTCCCACTCCCTACTCCAGAAACGGGGATGGACGCTACGCTTTGGGCCCGGCGATCCGCGAGTTCATCATGGGTGAGGCCCTACATGCCATGGGCATTCCCACAACCCGCAGTCTGGCTGTCATCACAACCGGTGAAACAGTCTATCGGGAGACTCCCAATCAGGGTGCGGTATTGACCCGTGTTGCATCGAGTCATCTGAGGGTAGGCAGCTTTGAATACTTTGCGGCACTAGAGAATCGTCAGGCCTTGCAGCAGCTTTCCGACTTTGCCATTGGGCGTCACTATCCGGAACTGCAGAGTGAGGCTGAGGGGCGGTTTGCGCTACTTCTCGAACAGGTCATCAAGCGACAGGTCGAGCTGGTGGTGGAGTGGCTGCGGGTCGGTTTCATCCATGGCGTGATGAATACCGACAACACCACCATCTCAGGCGAAACCATCGATTACGGACCCTGCGCAATGATGGGTGTGTACAGTCCGGATACGGTCTTCAGCTCGATCGACAGGGCCGGACGCTACGCGTTTGGCAACCAACCTGCGATCGCCCAATGGAACATGGCACGCTTCGCCGAGACACTACTGCCATTGATCCATGCCGATGAGAAGCAGGCGATAGAGATCGCCAGCCGCAGCCTGGAAGCGTTTGGCGATCTTTTCAATGATTGCTATCAGCGGATGATGGCGCGCAAGATCGGTATTACCAAAGCGGACCCCTCAGATGCAAAACTGAGTTCAGAGCTGTTGCAGTGCCTGCAGCGCAAGCGCCTGGACTACACAGAGAGTTTTGACCGGTTGACCCGCAGTCTCAGCTCACCAGTGTTGGCCGAGCAGCTGAGTCGGGAGCTGGGGGATTGGTATCCAAAGTGGCAGGCCCGCTTGAACGCTGAAGGAGCGCTTGAACAGGCGCAACAGATCATGCGGCAGATGAATCCTCTGGTGATTCCCAGAAATCAGCAAATGGAACAGGTGATTAGGATCTCCACACAGCAAGGTGATGCCAGCACTGCGGAACAGTTTCTCGAAGTTCTACGGTCACCCTACACCCTGACAGACAAAACAGAACCCTATCAGCAAACGACACCCGATGCGGATCAGGGTTATCAAACCTTTTGCGGCACCTGAACAGAGCTGGGTTTTTTATCACACACCGTCGCCGCCTTATCGATTGGGGGCTGCACTATTTTCAAGCGGCATTGAAGCGGCTACAGAGGTACCGGATATCTGCACCATCGATGCCGCAGACCGTGCCCCGGCAGATGCCAAACCGGCGCTGAAGGCCCAATTGGAGCCTGAACTGGCGGTGGAGGAGGACCGTATCAGCAGCGATGATCTGGATGACATCCGATACTGGCCGGTGAGCAATGTCGGTGTGGCCTATCACTTCTGATGTAGGATGCGGCAGTGTTGGGACTCCTAGGCAGAGAGCGGATGCTCTCTGCCTGTCTAGAGCGTGTCGTGCAAGCTCGGGTTTGATCAGCTGAGATCAGCCCGGCAACCGAATAATGGCTTACTGGGCCGGTTTTGCGTTCTCGCCGGCAACCAGTTGGCTGACGACCTCGAACATTTTGCTGTAGGAGCCGGCGCGGCTTCCACTGGTCAGATATTTACCGTTGACTGCGATTGCGGGTACCCCGTCCAGCTGGTAGCGCTGCCCCAGCTTCTTCGCATTCTGAACCTTTACGTAGACACCAAAGGAGTTCCACGCTTCGGTGAACTTCTCTTTGTCCACACCCTGTTCCACGGCAAAGTCGATCAGCGCATTCTTGTCGTAGATTTTGCGCTTCTTGTCGTGGATGGCTTCAAACAGGGGGGTATGCAGTTTTTCAGTCAAACCGAGTATTTCGGCGGTGTAAAAGAACTGTGCGTGGGCGGTCCAGCGACTGTTCAACGGTGCGGGCACCCGGACAAACTCCACATTTTCCGGCTTCGCTTCCAGCCAGCTCTCCAGATCGGGTTCCATGTGGTAGCAATGGGGGCATCCGTACCAAAAAAACTCGAGAACCTCTACCTTGCCATCCGCTACGGAAGTGGCCACCGGCGGATCCACCGGATCATACCCTTCGCCCCATTCGGCGGCATACAATGTTTGGCTGGTAACAATCAGAAAAAGTAGTGTCAGTCTGTTAATCAAGGGCATAATCTGTCCTTCAGTTTGTTGTAATGTTGATAGGATCAAATCCTATTGAAACCTGTTAGAAATTTGAATGCCGGTATGGTTCCCGGTACGGTATGGCGAATTGACTCAAATCAACTGGAAATATCCTATGCGAGTTGTGGATCATGGGAAATAATCAGATAGATCACTATATCGAGATACTCTGCCAGAAGGGTTGCAGATCGGTCCGTGATGACATTAAGTTGTTGGAACAAGGTGTTATATTACCTGAATTGAAGGTTCTAGACGACCTTTCAAGAAAGAAAGTCCTGAAAGAATTGCGCGCCATTATGGCGGTCTATGGAGAGAGTTGCCCGATTGGTTCTCCCAAAGATAATCAGCGAAGCGGTATGAACGATGGCAAACAGTAAAATAAGACTCGGTAATATTGTCTATAAAGCTCCCTCCCGAATACATGGGAATGGACTGTTCGCCAAGGTCTCCATTGCCAAAGGTGACTACATAGGGACCTACGAGGGCCCGCAAGCAAAACGGGACGGCACCTATGTGCTCTGGGTGTTTGAAGATGACAAGCAACCGGTCGGCCGCAGCGGGAGAAATCTACTTCGCTATCTCAACCATCAGGATCAGGGGAATGCGGAATTTGATGGCTTTGATCTGTTTGCGTTGAAAGACATCAAACCCAACGAAGAGATCACCTTCGATTATGGAGGCTGGGAAGAGGAGTAGTCTCCCCTCTATCTCGTCATCGATTCTGCAAGGTGAGAGGTCAACCCTGGGCCGGTCACCTGTTGTCAGGGATTCAAGGGTATCAGCAGATTCTGATCGGCTTTCTCTTGGGATTGATCGGCATCCTTGGCCTCTATCAGCTTGAGGATCTCATAATCTGACCAGCTGATTTCCGCATTAGGGCTGTAGATCGCCCTCTCCAGAGCGTTTACCGCCGTTGCCAGATCCGCATGGCAGCGTCTTGCCAGTCTGCTGAGGTTGTTGGGTGGGTTATCGGGCCAGTTGAGCAGCGCCCAGTGGAGCCAGGCATCTCTTGCTGCTTGCTCATCCCTGGAGTGATAGGCGTCTGCCAGGTGTTGTAGGACGCTTTCCAGCTCTGTCTGACTCGATCTCTCCTGGGTGGGCTCTTCCATTGTAACCGGCTTGGCGGAATGCTTCTGTCGACTGCTGAACCACCAGGCGGTGACGGTGATCAACCAGGCCAAGCCGAACAGGGTGGCCATCCAGGGGAAGTCATCAGCAGGCTCCGGGCTGGCGCTGATCGGTTTTCCTGCGCTCATGTTCTGATCACTGGGTTGTGCTGCGGCCGAAGGCTGAGCTTGATTGGCCATCCCGGACGGATTCGGCATGAAGCGGATCTCTTTGGCGGGCAGTCTGGCAACCTCCTGTCGGCGGGTCTCGGTATTCCACCAGGGAATCTCGATCGGCGGCAGGGTGTAACTGCCCGGGTCCGTGGCGATCAGGGTCAGGTTCTGCTGCAGTGAACTGCTGATCCCTGAGCGATTCGGTTTGTCATTCAGATCTGGGCTTTCCGGGTAGAGCTTGAGTCCGCTCGGCATACTCTGTTCGATGCTTGGCAGATGGTTCGACATCACTCCGTCAGCGATAATCATCACTCGCCGGGTGATCGGACTGCCGGCCAGTGCCATTTCGCTATCGATACCATTCTCCACAATCTGCAGATTTTTGGCCGGTAACCAGCGTTCGCCGCTAAATCCTTGCGGAATTGGCAAAATCTCCAAAGAGACCGGCTTGGATTCAGCTCGAATGATACGTCCTGGTTGTTGATTTGAAGGAAAACCATTGCTGAAAAAACTACTGAAGGGGTCCCGGTTGCCACCAGAACGGCCACGAAACTTGACTCCATCCAGTGTCAAAGTGCCGGTCTGGCGTGCGAACAGGGCGTAGACTCGCTCCACCACCCGGTAGTCCACCCCATCCTTGCGGCTGCTGTAGCGATCCTCATGGATCAGGCTGAGCTGGGTGTCGTCCAGGGATGGAACAGGGGGATCCAGGGACTCGCCGCGGACCCCTTTGGCCTGGTAGAGCTTCAGGGTCAGCAGAATCTGTTCTTCCAGATAGGCGGAATCCTTGTTCAGGCTCAGTTCGATCAGCGCCTGCTTGGTTGTCTGTGCCTCCTGCGGGATCTGTCGCTCCACCTGCAAGGGCAGTGGCTGTGTGGTTTGATCTCCAACCTGGATTGCCGGGATGGTCAAGCTGCCACTGCGTAGAGGAAGCAGCATGAGGTTCAAGGAACGCTTGGAGGTCATCTTCCCATTGATCACCGAGATGCTCTGTTGCGTGGAGCGGCTGAGAATTTCAAAATCCTGTTCGAGTGGAGTGAGGTCGGGAGAGAGATCCTCTCCGCCATCGATCTCTATGGTCAGTTGCACCGGTTGATCCAGGCCGGTTACCTGGTGGGATAGCCGGCTCTGAACCTGGGCTTGCAGCAAGCCTGCCGGAAGGCACAGCAGAAATACCATCAGGCGGGCAAGATGAGCGGTGTTGGTTTGTAGAAACTCTGACATAGTCCTGGTTGTATTACGGTTTTCCATCCTGCCCGACCGCCGGTTTGTCAGCTCTGGTGACTTCCTGGCTGAGTCGTACCGGGTTGCAGCGGGGTGATCTGTTCGTGTCGCTTGTAGACCCGCAATGGCGCAGCATAGGATCGCATGCCCTATAATCGTGCCTTTGTAACAGGTCTAAGGTCACCCCTTTAGATGGGGGTGGCAAACATAAGTTTCCAATGGATTTTACAGATTTTTTACTCTGATATCCTTAGTCAGGTTTCACCCAGAACGACACTGAAGTGGAAACATCGTGCCAGGCAGAAATATTACTCAGTGAAAATCCAAACAAGAATCCAACCGTCTGAGCCTGCAAGGTTTTCTGCGGAGATACACCCGGTACTGCAACGCATCTACCATGCCAGGGGCTTGAGCCGGCAGGAAGAGCTCGATCTGGCCCTGTCACAACTCTATCCGGTCTCCCGGCTGAAAGGGGTTGAAGCCGCTGCCGAGTTGCTGTTCGAGACCATCCGGGCTGGAAAATCGGTTGTCATTATCGGCGATTATGATGCGGATGGGGCGACCAGTACCGCACTCTCGCTGCTGGCCCTGCGGGCATTCGGTTGTGACCAGGTCTCCTATCTGGTGCCTAACCGGTTTGAGTTCGGTTATGGGCTGAGTCCGGAAATTGTCGACCTGGCCGCACAGCGCAATCCGGGGCTGATCGTGACTGTGGATAACGGCATCTCCAGTCTCAGCGGGGTTGAGCGGGCCAACTCCCTGAACATTCCGGTATTGGTCACCGACCACCATCTGCCGGGGCAACAGCTGCCAAAGGCTGCTGTGATCGTCAATCCGAACCAGCCGGATGACGATTTTCCCAGTCCCTATCTGGCTGGGGTCGGGGTGATCTTCTATGTGATGATTGCACTCTACAATCTGCTCAAAATGAATGACTGGTTTCAGCAGCAGGGACTGAAACAGCCACAACCAGCGGACTGGCTCGATCTGGTTGCATTGGGCACCATCAGTGACCTGGTGCCGCTGGATCGTAATAACCGCATACTGGTTTCACAAGGCTTGAAGCGGATTCGCGCCGGACGCTGCAGGCCTGGAATTCTGGCGCTGTTGAGCCTTGCCAAGCGCAACCATCAGCGCGTGGTCGCTTCCGACATGGGGTTCGCCGTGGGTCCCAGACTGAATGCCGCCGGTCGCCTCGATGATATGGGTTTGGGTATCGAGTGTCTGTTGAGTGAAGGCAGTGATTCGGCCAGCACCATCGCGGCGGAACTCGATCGACTCAACCATGCCCGACGGGAGATCGAGCAACAGATGAAACAGCAGGCAGAGAGCCTGTTGCAGGAGCAGTTGCTACCGGCCGATGGTGTTTTGGCGCAGGGTCTGTGTCTCTACCAAAAGAGCTGGCATCAGGGGGTGATCGGAATTCTCGCATCGAGAATCAAGGAGCAGTATCATCGCCCGGTCATCGCTTTTGCAGATGCTGGCTCAGGGGTAATCAAGGGTTCGGCCCGCTCCATTACCGGCCTGCACATACGCGACCTGCTTGAGCGCATCGACAGCGCCAACCCCGGTCTGATCAAGCGCTTCGGCGGTCATGCGATGGCCGCTGGTTTGAGTCTCTCAGCGGCAAGATTTGATGATTTTAAACACGCCTACGAGCAAGCGCTTGAACAGCAGCTGGATCCCCAGTTGCTTGAGGGGGTTATACTGACCGACGGTGTTCTCAAGCAGGAGGAGATGAATCTCGCTCTGGCGGAACAGATACGTGCCGGTGGTCCCTGGGGGCAGGGGTTTCCTGAACCGATGTTTGAGGGACGGTTTACGGTCAAACAGCAGAGGGTGGTTGCTGAGCACCATCTGAAGCTGGTGCTGGGTGATGAGAGAGACGACTGGCTGATTGATGCCATTGCCTTCAATCAACCGCCACTCTCTGAGGGTGCCGGTCAGGTCTTGCTGGCCTACCGACTGGATGTGAATGAATTTCGTGGTCAGAAGAGCGCGCAATTGATTGTGGAGAAAATAGCATCGACATTCGAGACGACGAACTAGAGCAGGACGAAGGGCCGAGCAAAAGCGAGATCAAGCGGGAGATGCTTGCGCTTCAGAAACTGGGTGAGCGGTTGACCGGACTGTCAGACAACCAGCTGGGCAGAATGCCTCTGAGTGAAACCATGCTGGCCGCCCTGGCGGAGTCAAAACGGATCAAATCACTGAATGCCCTGCGCAGGCACTACCGGCGTCTGGGTAAACTGTTGCAACAGGAAGATCTGGATGCAATCCGCCAGGTAGTGGATGAGCTGGACAGCAAGCATCAGGCATCGGTTGCGAAGTTTCACAATCTCGAGCGTTGGCGGGATCGTCTGATCGAGGGGGAGAGTGAGGCGTTTGGCGCTTTTCTGGAAGAGTATAAAAATGCCGACCGTCAACATCTCCGACAGCTGATTCAGGCGGTCAAGCGGGAGCAGGAGAAGGGGGGGCCTCCTCAGGCCTACCGCAAATTGTTCAAGTATCTGCGCGAGGTGTCCGGGTTATAGGATCCCTACTCCTGGACTCTCATTGTCTGTGCCATCAGCCCGAGCACTCGTGTCACTTTTACCGATCAGCAGTCAGAGTCCACATGAGCTGGTGCCCTTTAGAGGTTCAGTCCGCCATCTTGGTATCGCCCATTGCCAGAGTGCTTCCGGACTCTCCGGCCGCTCCGGGGGCAGCGGCTGTTGCAGGAAAGCGAGGACGCTGAGCAGTGTGCTTACCGGATCCTTGGGCTCCACCGGCCTGTCCTGGTCCTGTTTACTCAGTTTGCGCCCAGCGCGATCGACTGCCAGTGGCAGGTGCAGATAGCGGGGTTGCGCCAAGCCGAGCAGCTGTTGCAGGTAGCACTGCCGGGGGGTTGAGCTGAGTAAGTCGGCGCCACGCACCACATCGGT
>JAHRHW010000218.1 GCA_019100305.1 Candidatus Thiodiazotropha taylori
CTGAAACAGCAGGCCTTCCTTGTTTAGCAGACGATGGACAAAAATCAGTGTGGTTACCATCATGACAATGATCGCCAGTCGCCCGATATTTTGTGTGTCGACAGAGAGGTAGTCACCCTCACTCAGAGTAACGATGAAGCGTAGTGGTATGACAACCGGTATCAGCCAACGTAACTCTTTTGCCAAGGCCGTGCAGATCTGACTGTTCCAGCGCAGATGGCGTGTTCCGATGCCGTCAGGAAGACACAGCTGATAGAGCAGTAGTGCTGCAGTCAAAGTGATACCCACATTGACCAGTGAGGTGGCGAGCACCAGACTGAAAGGTGAGGCTGTCGGCAGGGTTTTGAGCAGGATTCCCAGGCTGATCATAATGCCGGGCAAGATACCGATTTTGGCAAGCGTGAGCAGCAGAGCCCAGAGGGTCAGACGGATCGAATCAGTGCGTATTTTACGGGTCGATTTGGCAAGCAGGGGTAGCTGCAGAGTGACATTGCGCTGCTTCCAGATGATTACCATCAGCAGGGCCAGCAGGGACATCGAAAGCCCAGGGCGCTGTTTCGCCGCCTGGGTGATTTCACTGCCGGCTTGAAGCCACTCCAGAGGGGATATCAATCTTGCCAAGCCGGTTTTGAGCTGATTGAAATCGAGAAAATCGAACAGGTCACCACTTGAGATCCAGATCAGTTGATCATCGATATAGTCGACATAACTCTCGGAGACCTCGAGCAGCTGCCGCTCGGCCTGGTCGAGTGACGTCAGCTGGGTAATGTAACGGCCATAGATTTTCTGCAGTTCATTGAGTGCTTCCCGGCGTGCGCCCAACAGGCTGAAGACCTGTTTGCGCAGTTCGTCCGCTTTCTCTTCCGATACCTCTTGCGTTAACGGTTGAGTAACCTGTTCGACATGCTCAGTGAGGTTACCTTGAGCCAGTAGTTGTTCTTCGATGGCTATCTGACGATCCGTGGCAATATTGATCTCTTGTTTGCGTTCAGCCGATGAGCGACTGTAGCTCTGCAGGGAGGGTAGGGCCTGACGTCGACGGGAGAGCATTTTTCCGATCGCTTGACTGGCGCCCACCACATCGACCCGCTGTTTACTGTGTTCAAAGTCGTCGCTGATCTGCTCCAGTTGGAGCTGGGTCGCTTGCAGTTTTTGTGAGACGCGTTTTTCCCAATAGACCAACTCTTCCAGTTCAGCGCGGTTTTGTGCGTTTTTCTGGGCGATGTTTTTGATCGGCTCGGGCAGGCTCTTCAGCTGCTGTTTGATCTGTTCCGCCTGCTGCCTTGCCTGCTTGGCCTGCTCCTCCCTGATTGCGCTGGCGGCCTGGTTGAGCTGTTGCAGCGAGGACTGAAGTTTGCCGATCTGGGCCGTCGTCGCATCCCGTTTTGTCTGAGCCAGGTTGGTCAACAGGTTCTGGTTGGCAAGACGCAGCTTGAGCAGTTCGATTTGCGTTTCGTGGAGCTGTTTGCGACTGCTTAACAACAGCTGCCTGGCTTGATTCAGGTGTTTGTTTTCGCCCTCATCATAGTTTCCGCTCTCCGCGTTGATTTTGTTCAGTATGTCGCTGTGTTCCGATATTTCGGTATTGATCTGTTGGCTGCCTACCAGCAGATCAGAAAGCGTTGCGAGCTGCTCTTTATGTTGTTCTCTGGCCTGATTCAGGTTCAGGGATTGCTGGCTTATCCGTTGCTCGATTTCAGCCAGTTCGGATTGTTCTATAAAACTCAGCAGATTCTCATCCTCAGTCTCATAAGGACCGATGCTGTCGCGCAGTTTTTTAATCTCTGTTGGTGCTTCCTCAATGGTTCGGCTGAGTTGTGAGATCTCCCCTTCAAGTTTGGTTGTCTGTCGGAGCCACTTTTCAGCCTGATCGATCAGGTCAACAACTCTCTGCTGGGTGGTTTTTTCCAGGTTCTCATCCTGCAGAGCCTCACTCTTGATCAGTTCAAGCTGTTCAGTCGCCAATAGGCGTTCCGAGTCGATCTGGTCCTGCTCAGGCTGGGCAAAACAGTTGAGGCTGATTGTGATCAGTAGCAGGATTAGGATGAGTCTGTTCACAGTTGCTGCAAGCTGTTACTTGCTTTCCTGGAAGCGGTAGCTGATCAGATGCTTGTTATGCTCGGAAACCGGCTCCCCCAGGCCAATCTTGCCGTGGCCGAGCAGGGGGATGGTTTCCCGCCTCAGATAGAGAGATTGCTGGTTCTGGGTGGTCAGGTAGGTGCCATTGGTACTGATGTCTTTGAGTACATATTTGCCCCGGTAATACTCAAGAACAGCATGCGATCGGGAGGCGGAGCTGGCGTTCACCACCAACTCATTCTTTGGGTCCCTGCCTATGCCGACACTCCCTTGGGTGGGTGGCATTTTGTAGGTTTTGTTGTTGTACTCAAGGATCAGCGTTTTGGTTGTCAGGCTTTGAGTGATTGGTGCAGTATGGATGAAAGTAACATCCTCTTTCTGCCATAGCAGATCATAGATGATCATGCGTTCAACCTTACCTTTGACTTTGACCTTGTCGAATTGCCGGGCCATCAGACGCAACTCATCGGGCAGGGCCTCTACAACCTGTTCTGTGGTGATGATCTGTTTGGCCTGAGCAATGGCAGCCATTCTGGCGGCCACATTGACCGAATCCCCATACATCCGCCCCTCTTCGAAGATGGCCGGGCCATAATGGAGGCCGATGCGTGCGGCCATCGGCATACCGGACTGCTCGGCATAGAGCTCTACCCGTTCATGAATCCGGCAGGCGGCGATGACGGCGCTGGCGGGGTCGTCGTATCGGCTCATTACCTCATCACCGATAATTTCAACCACATGGCCGCCGCATGCGATGACGACCTGGGCAATCGCCTCTTCCAGTTCGGTGATCAGCTTCTTGGCAAGGGTATCGCCAAGGCTTTCATACATGCGGGTACTTTCGACAATATCTGCGAATACGATGGCGTATGGTTGGGTATTGCTGGTCGACATGTGCAGATGTTGTTTCCCTATCGGAACTTGGTCACAGATGCTGAACGCTTGATGACAAATCGGTGCTGCGGAGTCTGTTTGGCGGTCTGCCTCAACAGCAGATGAGTCAGCGGACCTGATCGAAGGATATGAAGATCAAACCGGATTGTCCAGTGCTGAGTCGAGTCGGTCGAGCAGAATGTCCGCTATGCCCGGGTGTTGTCCCACCAGTGGTGCGATACGTATTTGAATGCCTGGATGGGATCCGCTTAGTTGCTGACAGATCGATTCGATATCACCACCGGCTCCGGCATGACGACCCGGAGAGAGGAAAAGCAGAGCAAGATCGATGCGGATATTCGGTCTGGAGCGGGCAATCTTCTCCAACTGCTCGCTTAACAGTTGGCCATTGAAGTCATATTCGTTGCCTTTCCGGCGTTCCATCACCGCCTGTTGAAGTTCGATCCGGGGGGCGAGCTGTTGACGAAGATCCGCACAGACCCGTTTTCTTACTTCACTGACCTCAGGAAGCGGAGAGCCGTGGTCGACCAGTATCACCAGTTGAGGTGGCCTCCCCTGATCTGTGATCTGCAGCTGCTGGTGGAGAATCATTGCCACTCTCGGTTCACCCTGGGGCAGTGGATAGAGCTCTTCGGCCAGCGTCAGTTTGAAGGGGCCGTATTCGGCTCTCAGTTTCTCAAGCTGCTGTGGGATAAAGGAAGTGAGCGCTCGACTGCGACCAAAAAAGAGCGGAATCAGGATAAATTCGGTTTCACCCTGTTTGAGCTTGTCACGCAAAAAGGAAGTTAGTATCTCGGCAGCTTCGCCATTCAGTAATTCTGTTGGAATCTTGTCTGCATGCTGCAGTGAGACGGGAAAAACCTGGTGATTGGAGAGGTTGCTCAACTGTTTGGCAAGACGGCGCAGATTGATCACCGAGTCTGCTCGCTTCGAACCGTTGTCAGCCAGGAGGATGGTTGGGGTTTTCATAGGGGGTCGGGGTGTCACCAAGTCTTCCCATTATCCTGTCGGGGAACCGATTCGACAACAATTTGAGTGCTACTTAACCATAAATTTCTGGCGTGAATTGCGATCTGTCATTGGTGGCATACGATTTGGCTGAGGTATGATTGATCAAACTTCAATTGCCGGTGTCAATTAACAGCATGAACCTGCGTGATCTTAAATATCTTATTGCGGTGGCTGAAACGGAACATTTCGGTCATGCCGCGGCTCAGTGTTATGTCAGTCAACCGACTCTCAGTGGTCAGATCAAGAAACTGGAAGAGGAGTTGGGAGTGACCATTTTTGAGCGCACCAACCGTTCTGTGTCGATCACCCCGTTTGGGGTGGAGATCGTCAAGCATGCCAAGTTGATCCTGGAACAGGCGGATGTGATCAGGCAGTTGGCCCAGGCACAACGGGATCCGATGGCCGGCGCCTTGAGAGTCGGCGCCATACCGACTGTCAGTCCCTATCTGGTGCCATTGATTCTGATGCCGCTGAAGTCCCTCTATCCTCAGATGCGTCTGGTGCTCTCCGAGGAGATCACCGATATGTTGACCCAACGGCTGCTCGATCATCAGATCGATGTGGCGATTCTGGCTACCGCGGTCAAGGAGCCCGAGCTTGAGGTGATGCCGCTTTTCGAAGAGCCCTTCTGGCTGGCTCACCCTCGGGATCACGCACTCTATGAAAAGGAGGATATCAGTCGCCGTGATCTCAGTCGCCTCGATCTGCTGTTGCTGGCGGATGGCCACTGTCTCACCAATCAGGTGATGGATGTCTGCCGTATCAAGGAGGGTATGATGGATAATGAAATGGCCGATCTGCGTGCGGCCAGCCTGGAGACCCTGTTGCAACTGGTTGGGGCGGGTTTCGGTTGTACCCTGGTGCCTGCCCTGGCGGTGCGCGGTACCTGGACAACCGATTCCGGCATCATCGCCCGAAAACTATCTCTCAAGGATGCCTATCGACGGGTCCAGTTCGTCTACCGCAAGACCTTTCCCCGCAAGCAGGCGTTGTATGCTCTGGCCGATGTGATCCGAAACCAGCTGCCGAATACGGTCAAGGCATTGAGCGAATAAACTATTGGGTCCCCGGGTTAAGAAGATCGAGCCCACCGGTCAAGGGTTAAAATTGAGACAGCAGACGGGTAGATCATCTACAATCCCACACCACCCCAGTTGAAGTGGCAGGACGATGCACGAAGCGAAGCAGCAAGCGACAGGATCCATCTTTTCCGATCTGTTAAAGAACAGTGAGGCCGACGGGCCGGTTCTGTTGCCCGGCGTACACCCCTTGCCCAATCTTCTCTCCCTCGATGCGGAACAGGTTCTGGATGCGTTTCGCCAGAGCCAACTGGAGGACTTCACCGCCATCATCAGTGATCTCGATGCCTCAGAGAGTTCGCTGCACCATATCTTTGATGAGCTGTTGGCGATCGCTGCGAAGGATCCTGATAATCGCTTATCCTCGCTGAGTATCTTTCAGCCTGGTGCCATGCAGACCCTGTTTGTCGATCTGCATGATCATGTCATGTCCCACCCGGTCTGGCGTCACCCCTGCTTCGTGCGTATCTTCGAGGGTGATTTCAATCGGGATCAACTCAGCTCCTTTGCCCTTAACTATTTCAACCAGGTAAAAAACACCCGTCAATGCGTTGCTTTGGCCCAGGGCCGTTTTTCCGGTTTCATCGATCTGCCGTACGGCTGTCTGAATGAGCGGGTCTCCGAACTGGTGCAGATTGTCCTGGCACAGCTGCTGGCGGATGAGTATGGAGTAGGCACACACAGCATCGAGAGCTATCCGGATTTGGCCAGCCTGCTGGGTTCCACCACCCATATCGTGATGTACCGAAACCTGTTTGAAGGATTGGGAATACCCTTTGAACAGCAGGATCTGCCAATGCTGCCGGAAGTGGCGGACAACGTCTTGACGCAACGGCTGCTGGCCGGCCATCCCTCATTCAGTCTGTTGGAGTCCCTGGCCTCAGTCGGATTGGGTATGGAGTGGGGGGTGCCTGAATTTTTCAGCCTGCTGCTCGGCGGTATGATCCGTTGGGCCTGGCGTGAAGAAGTCGAGCTGACCCAACACCATCTGATCGTCTTTATTGCCCATGTTCAATACGATGTTCTGCATGCCATATCGGTCATGCTGGCAACCAGTCTGCTGGGCCATGAGGCAGGTTATGAAGAGAAGATAAAACAGGCGACCAATATGCTGATGTCGAGCCGTTACAATATGATGAGCGGTCTCTATCGGCACCTTTTCGATGAGCCTTGCGACAACATCGATCAGATCGGTCTGGAGTCCCGCTATCGGATAACCGACCGGCGTATCGAGCAGGCCCTGCTGGCGGCCCGTCAGGAAGTTGCTGATGCCAGTGTTAGCGATGCCCTGGCCTACAAATCCGATGACCAGGTACCTTTTGTCTTCGCTTGATCCGGAATCGTTTTGAGCTGCCATAACACAGCCTACCCATCAACCCGCCATTCTGATCACTAACGGATTGGATAAACCCTGGAGTCGTCGATGTATCAGTCCAATAGTCCAGCAGGAGAGCAGTTCCGTAAGATCCTGATTGCCACTGCGAAGGGCTCCAAAGGGGCCAAGGATATGAGTCGGGAGCAGGCCAGGGCGGCTTTGAGTTTCCTGATCTCTGCTGAGGCTCATCCAGCCCAGGTCGGGGCTTTTCTCACCGCCATGCGTTTCAAAGGGGCCAGCTTGGAGGAGATGAAAGGCTTTCTGGATGCGATGGAGGAGAGCGCGACTCTGATCTCCCCCAAAGTCGACCTGTTGCTCAACTGCAATGGCCCATATGACGGGCGCAAGAAAGCGTTGCATCTGAGTCTGGCGGCCGCTCTGTTGACCGTTGCTGCCGGTGTGCCGGTGGTGATGCACTGCAACAGCGGATTGCCGCCGAAGAACGGTGTTACCAGCGCCGCGGTGCTTGAGGCGATGGGGATTCCGGCCTACCAGGAACCCCTTCAGGTAGCTGCGAGCATTGAGGAGAAGGGGTTCGGCCATCTGCATGCCAACCGCTACCTGCATGGGGTGGAGCGTCTTAAACCGATTCGGCAGACCCTCTTCTACCGCTCATTTCTGCATGCCTGTGAAGTGATGCTCAATCCGGCCGGTGCCGGCTACTCAATCATCGGTGCTGCCCATAAGAGCTTTCTGCAGCGCTTTGCCACCGCCGCGGGTGAACGGGGGCAACAGCGGGTGTTGGCGGTACAGGGGCTGGATGGTTGCGATGAACTGCCCATGCAGCCGGTGGCTGTGGCCGACTACCACCGGGGTGAACTGAGTGAATACACCCTGGATCCTGCGGACTACGGTTTGGCCAGCCAGGAACACCAGCCCTGTGCCGATCCAGCGACCACGGCAAGATTGATCCTGTCGATGTTTCAGGGGGAGGCCAACCCGGCGCTCAACCCGGTGATCTACAACAGTGGTGTAAGACTCGCTCTGTGCGGCAAGGTTGAGCGGATCGCCGATGGTATCGAACTGGCCAGGCAGACCCTTACCTCAGGCAAGGC
>JAHRHW010000219.1 GCA_019100305.1 Candidatus Thiodiazotropha taylori
GAGATAACATACTCAGTCTAAAAGCCTTTAAGTTTATGTAACAAAATACAGTAGATCTTCAGTGAAATCTGAGATAACATACTCAGTCTAAAAGCACACACCGGAAGAGCTGGCAGAACTACTCCCCGCCTACCAACAGCTGGATAGAGTAGCGGTCAGGGGATTGATGACCATACCGGCGCCGGTTGCAGAGACAGAGGACCCCAAACAGTCTCTAAAGCTGCTATACAGATTGCGTGAACAGCTGAAGACAGCGGATAATCCCCTGAACACACTGTCCATGGGAATGTCTGACGACCTGGAGGATGCAATATGCGAAGGCTCGACCATCGTCAGAATCGGCACTGCAATTTTTGGCACTCGAAACTATAGCTAGTGCGACACCCCATGTTGATTGACAATACTAGGGCCTGTTAACACTAATCCATACGGACAGAAGCGCAGTATGAAAAGCGATAAAATTACATTCATCGGCGGCGGCAACATGGCAACCAGTCTGATCGGTGGCCTGATCGCCGACGAATATGAGAGCCAGGCGATCACCGTCTGTGATCCCGACCTGGAAAAGTTGAGCCAGTTGGCCGCCCGCTATGGCGTTGCCACTGAACCGGACAATAACCTGGCCGTAGCTCAGGCTGACATCGTAGTGCTGGCCGTCAAACCACAGATCATGGAGCCTGTGGCCCGGGCATTGGCTCCGGCGTTGCAACAGAGCAAACCTTTGATCATCTCGATTGCGGCGGGAATCACAGCCGGCGCATTGGCCGACTGGCTCGGCTCGGAGATGCCACTGGTACGCAGCATGCCCAATACCCCGGCGATGATTCAATCCGGTGCCACCGGACTCTACGCGGGGGCGTCGGTAAACGAGCATCAGCGGAATCAGGCAGAGAGCATTCTGCGGGCCGTTGGAATGACCCGCTGGGTCGACGATGAATCCCTGATCGATGCCATAACGGCGGTCTCCGGCAGTGGACCCGCCTACTTCTTTCTGGTCATGGAGGCCATGGAGGAGTCGGCCAGAGCCCTCGGGCTGGATGAGGAGAGTGCCCGGCTGATGACCCTGCAAACCGCGTTGGGTGCAGCCCGTATGGCGATTGAAAGCAGCGACTCCCCGGCCCTGTTGAGGCAGAAAGTGACCTCTCCGGGAGGCACCACGGAGCGGGCATTGGGCATCCTCGAAGAGGGAGGGTTGCGCACTCTGTTCAATGAAGCTCTGCAGGGTGCGGCGGAACGCTCCCGGGAACTCTCCGACCTTTTAGGACATAAAGAAAATGGGTAGCAGTTATCTCACCAACCCACTGGTATTTTTGGTTCAGACTCTGTTCGGTCTCTACATTCTTGCCATTCTGCTGCGTTTTCTGCTGCAGATCGTGAGGGCGGACTTCTATAATCCGATCTCCCAGTTCCTGGTCAAAGTGACCAATCCACCGCTGAAACCGCTGCGCCGTTTGATTCCCGGATTTGGCGGTATCGATATCTCCTCCCTGATCCTCGCCTGGCTGTTGAAGGCTGTCGAACTGTTTATTGTGATCATGATTGCGGGGCAGAGCGCCAGCCTGTTGGGCCCTCTGTTGCTGGCAATCCCTGAATTGGTCGAACTCACCATCAACATCTTTCTGTTTGCGGTACTGATTCAGGTGATTCTCAGCTGGGTCAGCCCCGGCAACTATAATCCGGCGGTGAGCCTGCTCTATAGCCTGACAGGCCCGGTGATGCGGCCGGCGCAAAAGCTGCTGCCACCGGTCGGTGGCCTCGATCTCTCGCCGATGCTGGTGATGATCGGCCTGGTACTGCTCAAAATGCTTCTCATTCCGCCCCTGCAGCAACTTACCACCAGCCTCATTCAATGAGCTGGTACCAATGGCAGCAGGATGACCTGATTCTGCGCCTGCGGATCCAGCCTAAGGCCTCCAGGGACCGCTTTATCGGCCCCTACGGTGACAATCAATACAAAGTATCGATCACCGCCCCACCGGTAGACGGACAGGCTAACGAGCGGCTGTTGAAGTTCATCGCCAAGGCGTTTGATCTGCCGCGCAACAGAATCGAACTGCTCTCCGGGGAGAGCTCCCGCAGTAAGTGCCTGAAACTAAAGTCCCCAGGACGCCTGCCGATAGCAATTGAGAAGTGAGACTGGGGTTATGGCGCCCGGCTTTCTCCTCTAGTATTATTATTCCTACAGCTGAACCGGGTGGTGCACCACCCCTTCCGGCTAACGTGAGACTGGGGCTAGCGCATGGAAAAAGTAAGATTTCAAGAACAGTTACAAGCTTACGAGCAGTGGAAAAAGGACATTATCAATACCATTGAGGAGTATGGTCCCTGGCTGGAAGAGAACGGTATGTCCACCGAGGATGTCCAGCAGCGCATCAACCATACTCTCGGTACGCTGAAAGGCGATAAGTTGACCATTGCCTTTGTCGCTGAGTTCTCCCGCGGCAAGACTGAGCTGATCAACGCCATATTTTTTGCCGACTACGGTCGCCGGCTGCTGCCTTCAGACGCTGGCCGCACCACCATGTGCCCGACCGAAATCTTCTACGATGACCAGCGGAATGAGGCCTATGTTCGCCTGCTGCCCATCGAAACCCGTCTGCAGGAAAACACCCTGTCCCAACTCAGACACGATACCAAACAGTGGGTCCACTATCCGCTGGAGACCGACTCCGTGGAGCAGATGCAGGCGGCTCTGAGCGAAGTGGTACAGACCAAAGAGGTCTCCCTTGAGGAGGCCAAACATCTCGGTCTCTACAGTCCGGACCTGCACCCACACCAGAATCAGCCACCGGAAACCGTCGAGATCCCGAAATGGCGTCATGCTCAGATCAGTTTCCCCAACCCGATGCTGAAAAAAGGCCTGACCATACTCGACACCCCCGGACTGAACGCATTGGGCACAGAGCCTGAGCTGACCCTGAACATGCTACCCGCCGCCCAGGCGGTGCTGTTTGTGCTTGGCGCCGATACCGGCGTGACCCGCAGCGACATGGAGATCTGGCAACACCATATCAAAGGATTCCAGAGCGGCCGGCAACGGGGACTGATGGTGGTGCTGAACAAGATAGACACCCTGTGGGACGATCTCAGAGAGCATGAGGACATCCACGAGGCGATCCGCAATCAGCAGACCAATACAGCTGAATTGTTAGGCGTTGAACCGAATGTGGTGTTTCCGATCTCGGCGCAGAAGGGGCTGCTTGCCAAAATCAAAGGCGAAAAACAGCTGCTTGAGAAAAGCGCGCTGCTCGACCTGGAGAACTATCTCGGCCAGGACGTTCTGAATATCAAACAGCAGATCATTCTCGATACGGTCAGTGCCGATGTGGGCCAGATGCTGGACAACAGCCGCAGCATGCTCTCCGGCAAACTGAACGACACCAAATACCAGCTCGAGGAGCTTGAAGAGCTGAGCGATAAAAGTGATGACGTCATCACCAATCTGATGGAAAAGACCCGCAGTGAGCAGGCGCAATACCTACGGGATGTGGACACCTTCCAGCAGAGCAGGAAACAGCTTAAACAACAGGCCAATCTGCTTGCGGAGATTCTCAGTCTCGAAGCGTTGGAGGGCACCATCGAAAAATGCCGCAAGGATATGTCCAATAGCTGGACCACCAGCGGCATGAAGAGCTCGATGAAAAGCCTCTTCGATGAGACACGCCGCACCATGCTCAAGGTGGTCAATCAGAGTGAACAGACACGTAAACTGATTCGCGCCATCTATCGCAAATTTCAGAATGAGCACGGCTTTGCGGTAGTGCAGCCGAAGATGTTCTCTATCGTGAAGTATCGCGTTGAACTGGAACTGCTGCATCAGGAAGCGGAGATCTTCAGAAACAGCCCGGTAACCGCCATGATGGAACAGAACTTTGTGGTTAAGAGGTTCTTCTCTGCACTGGTCAAACGGGCTCACGACATCTTCAAACGAGCCGACGAAGAGATCAATCAATGGCTTGGTTCCACACTGGAACCGCTGGTCATTCAGATCAAGGATCATAAGGAGATGATGGAGAAACGGCTGACCAATCTGCAAAAAATCGGCCAGTCCCGCAATACCCTGCAGTATCGAATCCTGGAGCTGCAGGAACAGTACACCGAGCTCGCCAGGCAACTGACCGCACTGCGTAATATGTCGAACCGACTGAGTAACAGCCGGCCTCTACACCATGCGCAGCGACAGAAACCCACCCTGGTCAAACAGAACGTCGGTTGAACACAACCGAACCGACAAAACGGTTACCTGTCAACAATCAATAAGCGCTCCCCTCTTTGAGGTGAGCGCTTTTTTGGTCAAGCCGGAAGATCTCAAGCATCAGTCGCCGTCACCAGAACCATCACCAACGGACAAAATCTGTTCCACTTCACCCTCCGGTCCTGATCGTCTAAACTGTTTTTCATGCCCTGACCCTTGTGGAGGATGAATCTGCCCAACAGCAGATCACGTATCCACTTTATACCGGCAGAAAAGAGACAACCTAGCTTAAGGGCTATCACAACCGAGACTGGCCAATCAGGCCGGCACAGATGGAGGAGTTTATATGTCCGTATTCAACCTTATCGCCAGAGTACTGCTTTTATCACTGTTCGCTTTCCCTGTTCTGGCTGAAAACAGTACAGCCATTCCAGGGTTTACCATTCACCACAATGCAATACCCAGTGCCTCGCTGGAGCCAACCGTTGCCCGTCAATACGGTATTCAGCGCAGTAAATACAGAGGCATGCTGAATGTCAGCATCATCAAGTCAGTCGAAGGAACCACCGGCACCTCTTCAGAAGCTGTGGTGATGGCCAAAGCAAACAACATTCGCGGTCAGTTGATCAGCATCCCAATGCGCAAGGTCACTGAGGGCGATGCAGTCTACTACATCGGTGAGTTTCGCATCGCAGACCAGGAGACACTGAACTTCGAGATCAAAGTACAGCCCAGAGGGGAGAAACGTTTCTATACCGCCAAGCTGAGTCAGGATTTCTATATCGACTAGAAGTTGCAGTGAACGCTGATCAGACTGCTTTCAGGACTGAACAAATAGTCCTGAAGGCTTTTCAATCAAAACCAACCGCGAATTAAGAAGCGTCATAAAAAGGCGCGATAGAGCATGAACAGGCCGAACAGGATTACCATCAACCCGGCCACCCGTCTGATACGGATATCCTTGAACCATCTGGCCAAAGAGCCGGCCACCATGCCCATGGCAAACAGATTTGGCAGGGTACCCAGACCAAACGCCAGCATCAGTCCAGCCCCCTGCAACACCCCACCGGCTGAAACGGTCCAGATCAGCATGCTGTAGACCAGACCGCAGGGGATCCAACCCCATACCAAACCCAACACCCAGGCCTGGCCAGGTGTCTTGACGGGAAGAAGCTTACGCGCAAAAGGCTCGATGCTTTTCCACAACCGGCTGCCCAGGTGTTCGATTCTCGACAGACCCAGCCACCATCCCCCCAGATAGAGTCCGAGCAGAATCATGAACAGGGATGCAATCACCAACAGTACCTGCTGAGCGGCATACACAGGCACCAGTTGGACCAGCAGCACACCCAGCCCACCCATCACCGCACCGGCGACGACATAACTGGTGATACGACCCAGGTTGTAACCCAGCTGGTAGGGCAGGGTCTGTCCAAGCCGGTTACGGATCGGTTCCGGTAGACCGAAGGTTAAAGCACCGACAATACCACCACACATACCGGCACAATGGGCGCCCCCCAGTAGACCGACAACAAAGGCGGCCAGATAACTCCCCTGTTCAATCATTCAGCGCACTCCTGCAAATCACCGACCCGTACCTTTGAATCCAATGAACCCCACACATTGCCTCCTCAAGCCGTTGACCCATCCGGTTTCTCATCGACAGCCGGCAAGTATCGCATAGCCAGCAGAATCAGCACGATTACCGGAATGCCCATCGATGCGGTGATCATGAAAAACGAGGTATAGCCGATATTGTCCACCATCAGACCGGAGAAACCACCGATAAACTTCGGCAACAGCAGCATCACTGAACTGAACAGGGCATACTGGGTTGCCGAATAGGAGACATTGGTCAGACTCGACAGATAGGCAACAAAGGCGGCTGTTGCCAGACCGGCGCTTAAATTGTCCGCAGAGATGACCAGGGTCAGAAAGATCACGTTATGTCCCACACTGGCCATCCAGGCAAACAGCAGGTTGGTCGCTGCAGCCAGCACGCCACCCAACAGCAGTATTGGCAACACCTTGTATCGGGCAACCAGCATGCCGCCAACAACCGCACCAATCAAGGTCATTGCCACCCCGAATACGTTGACCACCAGCGCAACTTCACCCTTGCTGAAACCCAGGTCGACATAGAAAACACTCGAAATGACTCCAAGCACCACATCAGAGATCCGATAGGTGGCGATCAGTGCCAGAATCAAGACCGCCTGCCATTGATAGCGTCTGATGAAGTCGACGAATGGACTGACCACCGCATCGAACATCCATTCGGCAAACTGACGCAGCCGTCCCGGCATCCATTGTTGCTGCTCAATCAGCTTTTCGGCCTTGGCTTCCTGCGCCAAGGTGTCACGGTCAGGCTGAACATCCGGTTCGGCGATCAACAACACGGTAATCACACCGATCAACATCAATAATGCCATGCAGAGATAGGCAACTGTCCAGGCATGCAGTTGATAGCCACTCCCCTCTGGCGCAATCCAACCGGCGATACCCAAGGCTCCACCACCACTGACAATCATTGCCAAGCGGTAACCGATCATATAGTTGGCAGCCATATAACCCTGCAGCTTGACCTCGGCGGATTCGATTCGGTAGGCATCGATAGCGATATCCTGAGTGGCAGAGGCAAAAGCCACCAAAAGGGCCAGCAGGGCAAAAGAGTAAACACCCTGCAATGGATCGGAGAGTGCCAGACCACAAAGCCCAAGAATCACCAGACCCTGGGCGAAGATCATCCAGCCTCTGCGACGCCCCAAACGCCGGGTCAACCAGGGGAGCTGCATTCGGTCCACCAACGGTGCCCAAACCCACTTGAAACCATAGGCCAGCGCCACCCAGCTCAGGAAACCGATGGTTGAGCGGGCAATACCCGCCTCGCGCAGCCAAAAAGAGAGGGTTCCGAAAACCAGCAACAGGGGCAATCCGGCAGAGAAGCCGAGAAAGAGCATATTCCGTACACCCGGCTGCCAATAGATGGAGAGCGTTTGGCGCCAATCGGATAATTTGCCGGCGGTCAGCACAGATACCTCTTATTCGTGGAAAGATCCGCCATTATAGGCTGCTGCCGGGGTACTGTCTCATAACAGAGACGATTTTAAGAAAATCCGGGTTGCCCCTGATCAGGGACTCTTACGACGAATCCAATACACCTGTTTGTGGCTGAAATGCGCCAAGCCAAACATCGCATCCGGTACATCAAAGGGTGTTCGGTGGGGCGCGGCCCCACCCTTGTATCTCTCCCGATGAATTGTTTAGCTAGCAATTCATCACTCG
>JAHRHW010000220.1 GCA_019100305.1 Candidatus Thiodiazotropha taylori
ATCATTTGCTACCTGACATGCTGAATACAATTAGACAACTATCTCATGAGACTTTAAAGCAAGCCAGAAATCGGTCTGTCTTACTGCAGAGGATCCCACGCCTCATCATCATCCTGCTCCTCCGGCTCCTGCTCTGACTGCCACAACTGCTCCAGGCGCAGCATCAGTTCCGAGATCAGCTGCTTGGTGCCTTCACCTGACACGGCTGAGATACCATATACCGGTCCACTCCAGCCCAGGCTTTCGCAAAGCGCCTGACTGCGCTCCTCGAACTCATCGTCCAGCAGCAGATCCTTTTTGTTCAATACCAGCCAGCGCTCTTTACCGGCCAGCTCTTCCGAATAGCGGGACATCTCCTGCTCAATCTGGCGTACCTCACTGGCAATCTTCACCGACTCATCCAGCGGTGCGATATCCACCATATGCAACAGCAGGCGGGTACGGGAGAGATGTTTGAGAAACTGCAGCCCGAGCCCTGCGCCTTCAGCCGCCCCTTCGATCACACCGGGGATATCCGCCACCACGAAACTGTGGTCCTGCCCAAGACTGACCACCCCGAGATTGGGGTATAGGGTGGTAAAAGGGTAGTCCGCCACCCGTGGTCGGGCACTGGAGATCTTGCTGATCAGACTCGATTTTCCCGCATTGGGCATACCCAGGAGACCGACATCCGCCAGCAGAATCAGCTCCAGACGCAATTCACGCCGCTCGCCCTCGGTACCATGGGTAAACTGGCGCGGAGTACGATTGGTACTGCTTTTGAAATGCACATTGCCGATACCGTGCTCACCACCCTGGGCCACCAACAGCGTCTGCTGGTGCTCCAGCAATTCACCGAGCAGTTCGCCGGTCTCCTCATCGAAGATACGGGTACCCACAGGAATCCGTACCTGCAGATCCTGCCCTTTTCGCCCGGTACGCTCCCGTCCCATGCCATTCTGGCCGCGCTCGGCCTTATGGGTTCGCTGGGTACGGAAATCCACCAGAGTGTTGAGGCCGCTGTCGGCAATCAGGTAGACACTGCCCCCATCACCGCCATCACCCCCATCCGGGCCGCCTTTCGGGATATATTTCTCCCGGCGAAAACTGGCGCAACCGTTCCCCCCGTCTCCGGCGATCACTTTGATTTTGGCTTCGTCTACAAATTTCATAGGCCAGAACGCAAAAAGCCTCGTCAACGGACGAGGCTTTCGAGCGTCAACTCCGTAATTGAATTACTCGGCGACAACGCTCACATATTTGCGGTTACGCGGGCCTTTGACTTCAAACTTGACCGTTCCGTCCGCTTTGGCGAACAGGGTGTGGTCTTTGCCAATGCCGACATTGACGCCATTATGGAACTGGGTGCCACGCTGACGAACGATGATGTTACCGGCTTTCACAGCCTGATCACCGTAGATCTTGACACCAAGACGTTTGGATTCCGAATCGCGGCCGTTACGTGTACTACCGCCTGCCTTTTTATGAGCCATCTCTCTCTCCTCAGCCGCTAATGCCAGTGACTTGCAACTCAGTGAACCACTGACGATGCCCCTGACGCTTCATGTGGTGCTTGCGGCGACGAAACTTGATAATTTTCACTTTCTTGCCACGGCCGTGGGATTTCACGGTTGCCGTAACTTTGCCGCCATTGACATAAGGTGTACCGACCTTGACGTCATCACCATTGGTGATCATCAGAACCTTGTCCAGCTCGACGGAAGCGCCCTCATCAGCCGTCAACATCTCGACTTTGATGGTATCGCCTTCAGAAACCCGATACTGTTTGCCGCCGGTTTGAATTACCGCATACATTGCATTAATCCCCGAAATATCCCGTTATCTCCTCAGCCAGACATCTGGCGAGGTAAAGAGCCGGAATTCTACCCGTACGGGCACGGCGGGTCAACCTGCAGTGAAACCGATCTTCCGGGCACTCAAGAACTGATTCTATATAGGGCCTACCATGTTACGAAAAGCCCCTCCGGCCGTCTCGATAACTAACTGTTTTAAAAGAAATAACCCTATTCAGCTCACAACAGCAGACGGTCTACCGAACCCACAGGGCAAGCCCTTGGCTACTGCGGAGAACCCATCTAAGTCCTCATACAGTATCGCTGCAATAGTGAAATACCGTGCGATCAGCGTTTGAGCTGATTCGATTCACCCCTGTCAAGAATCACGGACAACTCCGTTGCAGGTACCGGATGACTGTAGTAGTAGCCCTGTAACCCATCACACCCATACTGCTGCAGATGGTCCGCCTGCGCCTCCGTCTCCACGCCTTCAGCGATAACCTTGAGCTTGAGACGCTTTGCCATCTCAATAATCGTCAAGGTGATCTCTTTGACATTTTCATTCTGCTGAAACTCCCGGGTAAAGGATTGGTCGATCTTGATTCGATCCAGCGGAAAGTGCTGAAGATTACTCAACGAGGAGTAACCGGTGCCAAAATCATCAATCGCCAGCTTTACACCTTGCTCTTTCAACAGACGCATGGCGTTGGTCGCTTCAGTCAGGTTCTGCATTACGGCGCTCTCCGTAATCTCCAACTCCAAATAGTCGGGCTTCAACCCACTGTCTACAAGACAACGCCGAACCTCATCAACCAGATTCCTATCACTGAACTGTAAAGGTGAAAGATTGACAGCCAACTGTATCGGTCCCAACCCCTGGCTGTTCCACTGCTGAACCTGATGGCAGGCGGTGCGCAACACCCATAACCCTATCGTACGTATCAGCCCGGTATGCTCAGCTACTGGAATAAAGGCGCTCGGGTAGACCAGACCGAGTTCAGGGTTATGCCAACGCAGCAGTGCCTCGACACCGAAAATTTGTCCTGTTTCGGTGATTACCTGTGGCTGATAGTAGACTTCAAACTCGTTACGCTCCAAAGCAAAGATAAGCGCCCGTTCCAACTGTGATCCCTGCTCAACCTCTTCTGCAATCTGCGGCGAATAGAGACAAACTGATTCAGAACTCGGCATACGTGCCCTGAATACCGCGATCTTTGCATCACGTAATAACGCTTCACCATCCTCACTCTCATCCGGCCATATACTCATACCAATGCATGGCGCGAGAAACATCGACGTCTCTTCGAAAGCGATGGGCTGTTGCATAATCCTAAGCAGATTCTGTGCAACCACATCAGCGGATTCAATATCATTCAAACCCTGCACCAATACCCCAAAGTCATCGCCACCAAGATGACAGACAATATCGTCACTGCGCACCACATCGCGCAACAGCCGAGCAATCATTTGCAAAAGCTGATTGCCGGCTGAGCGGCCGATAATGGTCCCGGTCGAGTTCAACCACTTCACATGGATGATAATCAATGCGGTGATATTCGCTTGTTCCACACCAGAAACCGTCAGCTTGCGCAGATACTCTTCCAGCGCGTACTGATTGGGCAGTCCGGTCACAGCATGATGGGTCGCCTGATCATGCATTCGAAAACTCAATTGACGATTGACACTTTTTTCATGCCGATGCAGCCAGACCCCCCATAAGGGTATTCCGAT
The DNA here is from genome assembly GCA_019100305.1 of Candidatus Thiodiazotropha taylori. Classification (GTDB taxonomy): domain Bacteria; phylum Pseudomonadota; class Gammaproteobacteria; order Chromatiales; family Chromatiaceae; genus Thiodiazotropha. Next base: position 3,507 of record JAHRHW010000220.1, read on the forward strand.
TAATAGAGGTACCATTGACGCAGCAGGCGCAAACCAGATCTGTGTAGTGGAAAGAGTTAAGCCGGCGCCAACCGGGATGCCGATCACCGCAATCAGAAATAGAACAACCGAAACAGGAAAGCGGGTAGCTGAGAGTAAAAACGTCACCAAACCCGTAATCATAAGAGTCAAATAGAGATGCGCATCCTGATCCATCTCTTTCAGCAGATTACCCCCCAGCAAGCCACTTAAAACATGTGCATTCAACCGAACGCCCGGCATCCGCTGGTGATTTTGTGACACCGGTGTTGAGATGACATCACCCAGACCTGTCGCCGTTGATCCAACCAACACATAGCGTCCTGCAACCTTGGCTGCCGCTTCATCATCATGCAGGAGCTGATAGGCGGATATCGTTTCTATGCCACCCTGGCGAGCATCGTAGGGAATAAGATAGCGCCCGGATCTTAGCCAACTGAAGGACTCCCTGTTGACTGCTTTGTTATCACGACTGAGTTGAACTGGATCACCCGCCACATTGGCCATCGCCAGAGTGAAGGTTGGCCAGCGCGCATCATCCATCCCTGCATAGAGATAGAAACTGCGACAAAGACCATCACTATCGATCTCAAAATCCACATGCCCCAATGCAGCAGCTGACTCCGCCAGCATGGGAAGCGGCAATACCTCACCGATATGTTTTCCAGGTAGTGGATTTGTCGGTGCAACAGCAAGTACGGTTAGGCCATTGCGGGCAATAGCATCCGCAAAAATCCTGTCTGCTAATGGATCTGTGGTCTCTGCTTCGGAAAACAGTACATCGAAACCGACAACACGGGCCTTCAGGTCCGTCAAACGATCAAGCATTTGCGCATGAACCTTTCTCGACCAGGGCCAACGCCCCATCGCCTGCAGACTTGAATCATCGATGGCCACGACAACCAGCTCATCGCTAATTCGGTTATCAAGCAGATTGAGGAAATAGTCGTATAGAAGAAAATCCAGACGCTCTATCGCGGCATGTTTGACTAGGACAAAAGAGCAGGCAACCAGAATGGCTGATAGAACAATCTGACTGATTCTGCTCTTAATCAAAAGACGGCCTTAATCAACTACAAAAACAGCAAACCCATGATTGTGCTGATCGGAACAATCCAAACACTCTTGCCCAGCAGGGGATCAACCTTTTGTACTGAACTCCAAGGTCCATGATAGTCATCCTCATCCACGGCACAGACTCTCAAGTATCTAAGCTGGCTGTAGATGTGATCGAAGGTTTGCTCATTGGCACTGATGATCTGGTCAAATTCGAGCTGCTTGAAATCAGCATCATGGGCCAGCTGCACATGATAGCGGTAGCTTGGTTTCAACGCATGCCAGTTGCTTGCAACATGGGTTTCTGTGGCCGTAACAACAACATTGGGGGCCTCTATATCGGCTCTGAGCTGCCATGATCTGATTGCCCCGGATGGACCCACCTCGCCATCCTCGGCTATCGCCGAGACACGCCAAAAGTAGCGCCCAGGCTGGGTGAGTTCAGTTACCACAAATTCGCCTTTGTTATCGGTTTCCTTCTTAAAGACAATCTCTGCAAAGGCGTGGTCTGCAGCAACTTCCAGCAGATAACCCCGGACATCGCTGATCTGTTGCCACTTCAGTTCAACGCCTGCAAAATCGAGCATCTCACCATCCGCAGGGCTCACCGCGGATGGCGGCTGAGGATGACGATTCAGGAGCAACGGCTGAACCGCGCTGTTCCCTTCAAGTCCCACCTCATCGATACCACGCACTCTGAACCAGTAGTCCCCGTCTGCAAGATCGGGCAGTTTCACTTGCGGCTCCTGAACCACGGCTTCCCACTGCAGAACATCAAAATCGGCGCTCGAGCTTATCTCCGCACGATAGCTGATGGCGCCATCCAAAGATTGCCAACTGAGTTGCCACTGCAATGCTCTGAGTGGTTCGGGCAGCGCCTGCAAGCTGGGTGAGGGTAGCAGTTTGCGAGGTTCCGCAGGCGCTTTGCCCAGGGCTACCTGAGTACCAAAACCTGCTGACACGAGGGTTTCCTGTTCAGCACCACTGACCACCACATCCCCCTCCAGGACCTCGATACTTGAAGAGTCACCGCTCGGGCTGATCGCAGCACGATAGGCTGTCCCTCTGACCGCTGTAATGGCAGAAGGCGTATGGATTTCAAATCGGGAGCCGGGACCGGCCGTCGGCTTCACTTTGGTCTCCATGCGTCCCTGTCCCAGATGCACTCTGGAGTCCACCATTCCGGTCTCCCCATAGGCACTGAGGTGATCAAATCGCATCTCAGTATCGCTGTAGAGTGTTAAGCTGGAATTATCCGCAAAGATGACGGAGGCACTGCTGTTCTGCCCGGTATTCAGAGTGTCGCCCAAATGGATCAAAACACCTGATTGAAGACTGTTTTCAGCTGAACCATCCGCTCGAATTATTCGCACCTTGCCCTCAAGCAGGCCGATTCGTGCAGGAACCGCATTACTGCGAATCCATTTCATTGGCACCCGCAACCAGCTACCAGGCTGCAAACGCTTCGGATTTTTGATGTTGTTCAGCTTTCTAAGCTGCTCAAAGCGCATCACACTATCCAGATGCTTGGCACTGAAATCCCAGAGATTATCCCCCTCTACGACGGTATATACCCAATCAGCAGCCTGGAGAGGCAGGGAGAGAAATAGAATTAGAATGGTGTTCCTCAGGAAAAAAATTCGCTTCGACAATGGACTTCCCCTGATGTTATCCCTTTGATCCTGTTATAAGTTTCCAGTCTAAATCATGAGAAACAGTGTAACTGTAAAACAAATTTACATTTTTGTTGTAGGCGAATTCCGCAATCAGCAGAAAATCTGTAAACCAACATAAATTTAGCTTAAAAGTAAAATCGTCAAAAAGATAGCTCAACAAGCGTTTTACGTGCAATCAAACTGACCGGATTGAACCCACTAACCTCTCTTCAGAAACCTGTTTACAGGTATTGCCCAATGGCTTTAATAGCAGCATCTCGGCTTGATATGGCGGGTTGATCTGTTTACCCTCATCAGCCTCATGTTTCGCAACATACCCACCAACTTAATCACTGGCTTCCTCGGTACTGGCAAGACCACTACCATCCTGCATCTTCTGTCTCAGGCACCTGCGGGGCAGCGCTGGGCTGTGCTGGTCAACGAGTTCGGGCGTATCGGCGTGGATGGTGACCTGATACAGGCCGAGGCGGTTGATCATGCCGAGGTCTTCGTCGAAGAGGTTCCCGGTGGCTGTCTCTGTTGTGTCGGCAGTGCGGGCATGCAGGTGGGGCTGAATCGCCTGATCCAAAGCTCAAAACCAGACCGTATTCTTATCGAACCTACCGGTCTCGGACACCCGGCTCAACTCATCGAGCAACTTACCGGCCCCTATTATGGCGAAGTCCTTGATCTCCGTGCGACCATCGGTTTGGTCGATGCTCGCATGCTAAATGATCCCCGTTATACGTCTCACCCTAATTTCCAGGATCAGCTCCATTTGGCCGATGTGCTCATTGGCAATAAGCTGGACTGCTACAGTGACGCAGACAGGAGTGCATTTTACAGTCTGGTTAATGCCCAAGACTCAGCCAAAAAGACAGCCGCTATGGTAGCTCATGGCGGCCTTAAACAGACCTATCTTGATGAGCCTAGACAGGAGCGCATTGCCTTATTTCCCGAGGCGCATGCGTTCAATACCGTTACTCACCATCACCATCATGAACACGAATCATCCGATATCGATTGGCACTGTATAGAAGGTGCTGCCGATGGTTTCTACACAGCAAGTTGGACGCTGCCTACGGATGCCCTATTCAATCCGGCTTGCGTGCGACAGATAATGGTCATGTCAGGTGTGGTGAGAATGAAAGGTTTCCTGCCCTCATCTCATGGCCAGGTGAGAATCAACGCAACCCCAGGGGAATGGTCCGAAGAGGCTCTAGAGCAAC
>JAHRHW010000221.1 GCA_019100305.1 Candidatus Thiodiazotropha taylori
ACTTAGCTGCTTGTTTCTGATGTTGTAGACCCAGATCTGATGGCTACCAGCCATCGCGATAAACAACCTGTCGTCCAATAGAGCGAGTGCCCAAGGAGAGGCCATGCCGATTGAGTTAGCCTCGAATTGACCACTCCGTTTACGCTCCAAAGTTCCGTTTCCAGCAATCGTAGTGACGCTTTTATTGTCAAGGTCTACTGTTCTAAGCAGATGGTTGCCAGTGTCTGCAACATAGATATGATTATTGTTGAATAGCACGCCTTGTGGTGAGTTGAAACTGGCATTATCAAAGTTGCCATCTTGTTTGCCAGTAGCACCGGAGCCAATGATGTATTTGATCTTACCGCTGTGATTGGTAACGATAATTCGATTGTTCAGGGAGTCGCTTATCGCAATATAGTCGGCGTTTATAGTGATTTTACCCGGTGCTGACAGGAGTGTGGTGTCATCTTCTTCACGCTCCAGCCTTACCGGTATTGGGGATGGATTAAGAATTGCCTTATGCTGAGCTAGAAGTTCGGATATCTTATTGTCGATCTGATCATATCGGCCTTCTCCCACCACCTTGCCAAGAACCTCGCCTTTGGGATCGATTAATACTCGTGTGGGCCAGGCGCGCATACCATAATAACTGGCAAGTAAACCATTCACATCATTGATTACAGGATGATCGACAGCGTATCGGATCACGATCTTCTTCAGGGTTTGCAGGTTTTTCTCATTATCGAATTTTGGGGTATGTACACCAATCACCAATAATTGATGGCCGTACTTCTCCTCCAGTTTTTTCAGATCTGCCAGTACGTGAATACAGTTGATACAGCCATATGTCCAGAAATCCAGAATGACGACCTTACCTAACAGGTCATCAGTGGTAAGCGGGCGTTCAACATTCAACCATGGTAGACCAGGAGCAAAATCGCTATGGTTATTGGCCGGCGTGCTCTGATTGACCGGTGGTTGTTCAGGCTCTGGAGTTTCAGATGAGCAGCTGGTAGTGACGAGTGCCACCATCATGAATAAGGCAACTTCTATGTGGAGGAAAAAGCAAGCAGGTTTGCGCCAATTGATCATAATCTTAAATTTCCATTCTCTGCACCTTGTATCGAAGTAGAGCATAGGAAAGACGCTAAGTCTTTAGCAAAGGAGAAAATGTTATCAACTTGTTATATTTATCTGGCCTAGATCCTGTGTAGATGAATTCTGCAGCCCGTTGGGCTGTTAATCCATGACCTGATAGAGGTTTCTTTGGTGGTTTACTTGCTCACAGATTCTGCATAGCGATTGGTGATCATCTGAAGGTGAATGGGCTGGATTACCACAGCTTGAACATGTAAAGGCATTCAATGCAAGTGTCCGTTGTGGCTGTTTTGTCCACTTCATGATGGTGATTGCCTGTTTCTCGCATACATCTCGGCAAATGCCACATTCAGTACAGGCTTCAGGTCGGATTTCATACAATAAGTTGTCGTTATCAGTGAGGAGCCCGATCGCATTATGTGGACAGGTATTTACACAAGCGTCACAACCATTGCACAGGTTACTGTTGATCTGTGGTACGTAGGGCCAGATTGTTGTTCTATTCTGGTTCGGCATTAGCTTACCTGGTGGAATGGCAGTGGTTGCTGGTTGTTTCTGTTTAAAGTGTCCAGTTGGGTTGTTGACACTGTTCTCCAGCACTCCTCTTAAGAAAGCTCTTCGGCTTAGACTTGCTGTCGGTGGGGTATCGTCTACCAGTGACTGGATACGCTGCCATGAAGTGAAATCGGTTGCGTGATAGTCGATGAGAGGCAGTCCTTCCTCATCCAATGCATGGTTGACCTGTTGTATTCGCTCGCAAAGAGTAGTAGTACAACCACGCTGGCACTCTGAGCAGTTGCCAGTAGCAATCACCCATTGTAGATAGCCTTGATTGTAGAGATTGAGTATGTCGTTGAGGCTGATCATGTGAATGCAGGGCAGAACGCCTTGAGTGTCCTTCATTCCGGTCTCTTCACAGGCAGAGAGTACTATCTTTCCCAGATCCAAGTCGCCGCATAAAATCTCATATTGGACAGAGAGAGCACTTTCAGGGCAGATGGGTAGACAGAGCCCGCAACCATCACAAACCGACGCATCGAACAGCAGAGCTTCGTCATCCAGGGTCCAGGCCTTTGTCGGACAGACTTCCACGCAAGCCGAACAGCTGGCGATCTCAATCAGGCTATGGACACATCGGTCCGGGTCGACAACCGGTAACTTCTCTTCCTCGCGTATCCGATTGAACAAATCCTTGAGAAAAGGCATATCGCGCGTACTATACTGCGGGGCCAATACCTGGCATATAACTCAATGTCACCTCTTGACTCATCGTATCACGCTTCATTCTCTCATCGATCTCCTCCGCAGATGGTCTGGGCAGGTTGGTGATCGTAGCGATGAGATCCCTTAACTCCTCGCAATAAGCCCCTGTCAACAGTGCGATACCTGAGTAGTAGGGTGTAGCAGAACGATGGGCCACTCGTGATGAGAACTGACCAAGCCAGCGCAGTAGGTGCTCATCCATGAATCGTGCAACATCCTCGAGTTCTTCTATCGAATCAGAAATCGAGAACAGGTGAGCTATGAACTGAAGTTGCAGTACCAGGTCATCATCTGGGCGGACTCGCCAGTTTTCCGCTTTCAGGCCATAACTCTCATACCAGGCTCGAACCTGAAACATGCTCTCTTGACAGGTCAGCTTCTCTTCATCGATCCATACGGATTCCAGCGGTGAAGCCTGCAGGCTATGATTCAGATAGATATCTGCAAAGTCTGCCGCCAGTATATCAAGATACTCATCATCGAACTGTGCAGGCATCGTTTCAACCACACGCCGCATGAACTGGCTGGCCTCTTTACCCTCTTCACTGACCAGGTTCAGCGCCATGGTGCGGGGGAACTCATATTCCACCAATAGCTCAAGCAATGCCGTATCCGGTTCCCTGGCGTGTAAGCGGGTCAGCATCAAGACGTCATCGGCTATCGCTTGTAAAAAGCTTTTGATCTGTGTTTTGTTCGTCTCGTGGTTCGGATCAGCCTGTTGATTCATTATTTGACTTTTCCTTTGCTGTGCGCCACAAAACCGATCGATGGTTTGGTCAACTCAACGTTGGCCATATTCTTGACTTGTTTCGAAACTTTGTCTGCAGGACCGATTGCCACAGTCTCTAGACTGCCTCTCCAGATCTCATCGATGGATCCGATGTCCAGCACCCGCATCATGCACGCCATAACACAATACGGTTTACGGCCCGCTTCGATCTCGTCAACGCACATATTGCACTTCTTGACGATATTGTCGCCTGGATCGAACTGTGGTGCACCAAAAGGACAGGCTGCTTCACAACGTCGACAACCGATACATAGGGTCGAATCGATATCGACGATGCCATCCGCCTTACGTTTGAAGATCGCCCCGGTAGGGCAGGTGGGAAGACAGGCGGGCGATTCGCAATGGTTGCAGGACATATTGACCTTATAGGCATAGACGTCCGGATAGGTGCCACCTTCGATATATTGAACCCGCCTGAATCTTGGCCCGGCCGACAGTCCGTTTTTGTCTTTACAGGCGATTTCACAGGCCCGGCAGCCGATACAGTCCACATTGTTATGCACAAATCCAAGCTGTTTATCCGGGACAACCGGTGTGTAGGTTTCACGCTTACGACGTTTTACCGCGGCTTTAATCCTGGCCTTGTCTTGTTTGCTTGTCATCGATCTCTCCTCCAGGACTAAAGGTCACGCCTAAACACATGTGCACGGGATGTGGCCAACTGATCCCAACCGGGCCGATGCTCCAGATCTGTTTTCTTGATGTTGCATAAAACAGTGTTGTAGGCAAATGCTCCGGCTGGACTTGGCTCATCCAGTGTCAACATGTCCGGGTTACCCGCCCGGTCGACACCCTCAGCGTCCAGATCGATCCATACTCCCTCGTGCAGTACCGCCACTCCTGGCATGCAGCGCTCTGTAACATAGGTCGGTACCACAACCCGGCCACGGTCGTTCCAGATTTCAACTGTATCACCGGTTCTGATACCGAGTTGTTTTGCATCGGCGGCATTCAGCGTCACCTCTTGTTCATAGGTCTCACGTAACCAACTGCAGTTATTGAATATGGAGTGGGTTCTCCAACGAGGATGGGGTGAGATCAGGTGAAAGGGAAATTCACTGGTCTTTGGACTGTTCAGCGACTCCCATGGCTCGATCCATTTCGGTATATAAGGGATCTCATAACCGTACATGGTTTTCTTCCAGTCGGTGATCTGTGCCAGTTGTGAGGCCAGTATTTCAATCTTGCCGGAAGAGGTCTGGAACGCTTTCCCGTTCTCTATTTGTTCTCTGAAGGCAACGTGCGGTTGGTCGAGTTTGAATTTATAGACGCCTCGTTGTTTGAACTCATCCCAGGACATATCCACATGCTGATGACCAATCACTTTCTGTTCCCACCACTCCTTCAGGTAGGCCTCATCCACATTGTCATCGATGTGAAAATAGTCACGGTTTGCTTTTGGATTGAAGGCCTGTCCAAAAACATCGCCGCCAATTCGGTAGGCGAGTTCAGTAAAAACCTGAAAATCGGTTTTCGATTCTCCCATCGGCTCAATAACCTTGGGGCGATGAATGTAGTAGTGCCCTTTATACCAGGGCAGGGCTACATCGTGACGCTCAAAGTGCGTGGCAATGGGCAGCAGAACATCGGCGTACAAGCCGGAGGGGGTGATGGTTGAGTCCATGCAGACTACCAGTTCCAGCTTATTGATCGCCTCAATCTCTTTATTGATATTGGTAAGTTGATTGAACCAATCGGAGCCCTGCCAGAAGATGCCTTTAATATTGGGTATCTGCCCATCGGTATTGTCCTGCCGGGGCCACAGTCCGATCTCTTCTCTTTTTACATTCGGATAGTTGAGCACACAGTGAGCCCAGCGATCAGATTTGATGGATTGAAACCAGATATTGGAGTATTGATCGTACGGGTAGGCTACCGCTTCGGCATGCCAGGCCTTGCCCACACCCTCAGCACAGCCACCGAGGATACCGATATTTGCGGTCATCGCCTGCAGGGCTGCAGCCATACGGTTGTATTGTTCACCGTAGGCGTTTCTTCCCGGTGCCCATGACGCCTTCAGTGCCGCAGGTTTGGTGCGGGCATACATATCCGCCAACTTGATGATGTCTTCAGCAGGAACACCGCATATTTCCGCAGCCCATTCCGGTGTTTTGGGTTCGTTGTCATATTTGCCCAGGATATAGTCCTTGAAATTCTCTTTATCCTTGGCCCACTCTGGCATTGTTCCGGCGTCCATACCTTGGCAGAACTTGTCGATGAACTCCTGGTCATGCAGATCGTTAGTGAAAATATAGTGGGCCATCCCGGCCATCATGGCTGCATCCGTGTTGGGTCGAATCGGAATCCACCAGGCATCATAGGCTGCTGCAGAGTCAGTATATTGGGGGTCGACCAAGACAAACTTACATCCACGCTGCTTAGCCATTCGCATGTACATAAAGGTATTGCCACCATGGAAGGTGTAGGCAGGATTCCAACCCCACATGATCATCAGTTTCGAATGGGCGAAGGTATCATCCTCATTGCCATCCTCGATGGTGCCGAAAGTCATACGCGAGCTGAAGGTGGTTCCCTGGTAGGAGGGTACCGACCATGAGCTTGTTCGACAGCCAAACATGCCCAGAAAACGACCCAGTAGACCCTCGATCTGATCGGATTTATGAAGCACCCCATAGGAGGCTCCTGCGTAACTCTGATCCACCAGAGCAGTTGGACCGTAAGTGTCCTTGATTTCGACCATTTTGCTGGCTACATAGGTCAGTGCCTCATCCCATGAGACACGCTTGAATTTGCCTTCACCCCGTTTGCCAACCCGCATCATCGGGTAGAGCAGACGTTCAGCAGAGTAGAGCCGTTGCCGATAGGAGCGCCCTCGAAGGCAGGCTCGCAGTTGTGGTTCTTCGTTATCGTCCTTACCGAAATGGCCATCCCGTTGGTAACGACCATCGTCTGTAGAGAGACGTACGATTACATCTTTATACTTATGGGCGACCAGCATATGCCTCGAGCCACAATTATGGGCGCAACTGGTTACCACCGTTTCGAGTTGATCGTCTGTCGGATAGGGTTCGTAGGCAAATGCTTTGGCCTCCTTGGCAGTCTTCATTTCCACCAAACCACCGGCAGCCACTGATGCACCGCCCACGGCCGCAGATTTCAGAAATGAACGCCGGGAGAGGTTCAATCGCTTATTCAGACTCTGGGTCAGTTTTTCTATACTCATCCGTACCTCACACTGTCAGCGGTTGCTAGTTTGCCGCTTGCTGGATCTCTTTCTGGAACCTGGGTTCCGATTCGGTTGGTCTATCTCTTGCCCATCCTGGGGTGACGCTCGACATGCTCTTCCAGGGGTGCCTGGGGTAGGGGTAGGCAATGCGATACCATTGACGACCACCATGACAGCCATAACAGACGTCTGAATTCGCTTTACCGGCGGCCTCGATGGCTTCCGCTTTCAAATAGTTGACCTGGTGCCGTTCAGTTCGGATATAGGAGTGACAGAGAAGGCAGTTGTTTTGAAAGTTTTTTCGAGACTCCGTCCAAGGGGCGGGAAGGCCCATCAACTCGTAAGCAATCGCCCCATGGCACATCAGGCAGATGTCCGGATTGACCGATTTGCGAAGCGTCAGATCCTGGTTATTGTGGTCTGGAGGGTTCGCTGCCTCTTCTCTTAAATCGTTACCCTGGTGGCAGGTATTGCATTTTAAATCCATCAGTTCCGTTGCCATCGGTGTCACCAAATGGCGGCGATGAAAGGTCTCCTGCTCTCCTTCATAAGTCGACAGGGTTTGATACCAGGCTAAAACTTCTGTCGAAGTAATGCCTGCCGGCGACTGATTCAGGACCTTCCTGTCGAGTATCTCTTGATGACAGCTGAGACATTGTTCATTGTTTGCATTATCGATATCAGGTTTGAAGTGAATCGGGTGCCAACGTGATCGTTCATAATCCTCAGGGCCTATATCGCGGGCAACAACCGGATCAATTGATAGCAGCATCGGTAATAACAGTGGAATCAAGGTCCTGATGGGTAAAATCATTAGATCTTCCTCAGATGAAGCCCTATTGGAAAATATGAAATTGGAGTAATTGGATTCGAGCGCATCCCTGCGCTCTGGAGAGTGTTATGACTGGGTAAATCAATTACCAACAGTCGATTAACGCCAGCCACTCATACCTGACATGCCGTCCATACCTGACATTCCGGACATGCCACCCATCCCGGACATGCCGCTCATGCCACCCATGCCAGACATTCCGCTCATGCCGCCCATGCCGGACATTCCGCTCATGCCGCCCATGCCGGACATGCCAGACATACCGCTAGCTGGGTAGAAGAAG